>CAZJHA010000041.1:0-10956 GCA_964545755.1 uncultured Halobacteriales archaeon
AGACTGCCCGCAGCGTCGTCTGGGCGAGGTTCGAGACTGCCCGCTTGTAGTCGTCCACTTCGAGAAAGGCCTTCTTCGCGTCCATCACCTTGATGTAGACCACCGCGTCGGCGGTCACAGGTGAATTGTCGCGCGTGATTGCCTCCTGTCGGGGAACGTCGAGGGTCTGGGTCCGCATATCGAAGGGGTAGGTCTTGTTCACGAAGGGCGGCACGAAGTTGATGCCCGGTTCGAGCAGCTGCCGGTAGTCGCCCAATACTGTCAGCGCGCGCTTCTCGTAGGCGTTGACGATTTCGATGGCGCTGTAGACGGTGATTATCGCAAGCGCCAGGACCAACAACACCACAATGGCCGGGGCGAACGCGAGCGCCTGTAGCGGAACGAGTGTCATCTATTTTGAGTTAGGAGGTAGGGAACATAAGGGTTCGGCCGAGGGTCAGGCGGTTTCGCGCTCGGGGTCGTCGGTTTCGCGGCCGCGGGCGAGCGCGCGGTCGATGTCGTCCTCCACAGTCGAAAGCGCCTCGACGGTGAGGACGTTGCCGCCGCCGGGGTCGGTCACCATCACGGGTTCGCCTTCTGGAATCTCGCCGTCGAGCGCACGGGAGCTGTAGTAGGGGTTGAATCCGCCCGCATCGAGTTTTACCTCGCCGCCAGTGCGGGTTACGCGCTCGGTTACGCGGCCGGTCTTCCCCTTGAGTGCGGCCGAATCGCTCGTCTTGCCGGCTCCCTTCCCGCCATAGAGGTCGAGTTCACGGTAGGCGTAGAAGGCTCCCGCGCCGCTTGCGAGCACGAGCGCCGAGAGGACGACCGCCAGTGCTACCCCGCCGAAAAGGCCGAGAACCGGGCCGAGCACCAGTCCGACCAGTCCGGCGAACAGCAGCGCGACCCCGAGCACGACGAAGTGCGCGCCGGGAGCGAGCGCCTCGGCACCCATCAATCCGAGGCCAGCGACGACGAGCACCAGCGGGAGCTGCTCCAAGAGGAGGTCGCTCATCTGGAGGACCGGGGCGGCCGAAAGCGAGCCACCGAGTGCCAGCGTCATGGCCGTATGTTAGCCCGCAGCGGGATTAACTGTTGGGTGTGTTAGATGCCGAGGACGACAACCAGCGCGATGGCGACGCCGACCAATACGAAGACTGCGTTCTCTAACGACGGCGAGCCCGGTTCGAGGTCGCCCCGGCCACCCTCGCCGAAGACGTCGGTCGCGCGCCCTTCGTCGGCGCCTTCGTCGCCGTCGTCCTCGAAGTCCTCGACGGCGTATTTCCAGTCGTCCGTCATACTCACTCGTCGGTATCCAGCCGGAAAGGGCTGCTGCCCGCCTCAACGAATTTTGGTCCCCGGCGGGCTGTCGCCGTGGGTGGTCAAGAGGTCCGCTTCGTCGCCAGCGGCGAGCACCATTCCGTTACTTTCGACGCCGAACAGTTCCGTCTCCTCGATGTTCGCCAACACGACAACCTGCTCTCCCTCCAAACTGTCGAGGTCGTGGAGCTGCTTGATGCCGGCGACGATTTGCCGGGTTTCGATACCGAGATCGACCTCAAGTCGCGCGAGGTCGTCCGCGCCGTCGATGCCCTCGGCGGTGAGGACTTCCCCCACCCGAACGTCGAGGTCCTGAAACTCCTCGAAGCCGATGCGTTCGTCGGCGAGCGCTTCGAGGTCGGTGTGCTCGCCCCCTGTGGTGTCGTCCCTATCGCCCCCCTCGCTGCCGCGAGCGGCGGCGATCTGTGCTTCTAGCTTCTCGTTCAGCTCAGCGACGCGCTCGTCGTCGATGCGCTCGAACGGTTCATTGGGTGCGTCGAATTCCGCGGGCGGTGCATCGAGCGCCGCATCGAGGGCGACATCGTGGACCGACCCCTCTTCGTCGAGTTGACTCCAGAGCCGTGCGGCCATGCCGGGCATCACGGGTTCGGCGAGCACCGTGACGGCCTTCGAGAGCTGCACGCAGTCGCGGATGACCTGTGCGCGCTCTGGGTCCTCGGCGTTCCACGGCTCGTGTCGTTGGATGTACTCGTTGCCGAACCCCGCGAGCTCGACGGCCGCGTTGGCGACCGCCCGCACGGAGTAGTCGTTGACGCCATCTCGGAAGTCGTCCATCGCGTCCTCGATGCGCTCGCGCACCTCCTCGGAAACTTCGCCGTCGGGCGTACCGCCGTAGTTGCGGTGGGCAAAGAGTAGCGAGCGGTAGAGGAAATTGCCCACCGTGCCGACGAGCTCGCCGTTGACCCGCTCGGCGAACCGTTCCCACGAGAAGTCGATGTCCTGCTGGAAGCCGCTCCCGGTGGTGATGTAGTAGCGATAGAGGTCGGTGTCGAACCCCTCGTCGAGGTAGTCATCGGCCCAGACCGCCCGATTCCGACTGGTGGAAAACCCCTTGCCGTCGAGGTTGACGAACCCGCTTGCGAGTACCGCCCGCGGTTCCTGATAGCCCACGCCGCGAAGCATCGCGGGCCAGAACACAGTATGATGCTGGATGATGTCCCGCCCGATGACGTGAACCAACTCGCCGTCGTTTTGCCACGTCTGCTTCCAATCGAATTCGTCGCTGCCGACGCGCTCGGTGTACTGTTTCGTACTCGAAACGTACTCGATTGGCGCATCGACCCACACGTACAACACGAGGTCCTCTTCGCCGGGATACTCGATGCCCCAATCCAGATCACGAGTGATACACCAGTCCTGTAGCTCGCCCTCGATCCACTCGCGGGGTTGGTTCTTCGCATTCGCCGTCCCCTCCATCCGGTCGATGAACTCACTCAAGTACTCTTGAAACTCCGAGAGACGCAGGAACTTGTGCTCGCGGGTGCGGTATTCGGCCGGATTACCCGTGATGACGCTCGTGGGGTCCTCGATCTCGCCGGGTTCGAGGTGGCGGCCACAGCCCTCGTCGCACTCGTCGCCGCGGGCGTGCTCGCCACAGTACGGACAGGTCCCCTCGACGTATCTATCGGGCAGGGGCTGGTCCTCCTCGGGGTCCCACGCGACCTCGATTTCTTGCTCGTAGATGTACCCGCCGTCGTCGAGTTCACGGACGAACTGCTGGGTGAGCGAGACGTTCGTGTCCTCGGCCGTGTGGCCATAGTTGTCGAACTCGATGTTGAATTTCGGGAAGGTCGCTTCGTATTTCTCGTGGTGGCGCAGCGCGAACTCCTCGGGCGTGACGCCCTCCTCCCAGGCGTTGACCGCGACGGGCGTGCCGTGCATGTCAGACCCCGAGACGAACGCCGTCTGCTGGCCGAGTTTTTCGAGTGCGCGCGCGAAGGCGTCGCCGCCGACGTAGGTCCTGAGGTGGCCGACGTGGAGGTCGCCGTTGGCATAGGGCAACCCGCAGGTGACCACCGCCGAGTTCTCGGTGGGGAACTCCTCGTGACTCATACTCCTCGCTATCGGGATGGGAGCCTAAAGCCCGCCGCTTTCTCGCCGGCGTTGCTGTTTCGTCCGACCGGTTAGAAACCGAGTGAGGGAAAAAACGGCGCGAGTACGCCCGCGACGAGCAACAGCCGGCCGATACTCCCCACGAAGGTAGCGGCGGCGAACTTCACGTAGTCCTCTTCCAGAACCGTGAACGCATAGATCGAGAGCGTGTCGGGGAAAAACGGCACCATCAGGGCAAGTGCAAGCCCGATGTAGCCGTACTCGCGGGCGAGTTGGACGGTTCTGCGTTCGGACCACTCGACGACGTCGAACCGGGAGTCGCGGAGACGGTCGATGACCGGTCCCGACTGGCGTTTGGCCTCGTGGCCCAGCCGGAAGGCGACGACGCTGCCGGCGGCCTTCCCGACCCCGCTGACGAGCACGATGAGTGCGAAGTCGGCGACTTCGGGCAGTCCGAGGTTCAGCGGTGCGGCGAGGACGATCTCGCTCGGCAGCGGGAGGACGATGGCGATGAGAAACGAATACGCGGCGATGATGACCAATCCGAGGGGACCCGTCGCGGTCTCGACGGCGCTTTCGAGTCCACCGAGCTGGAGCGGAGCGAACACCAAAGCGCCGGTCGAGCGCGCAGCGACTACCGAGGAGAGGGGCGTCACGACCGCCGATGGTCGCGTCCGCCTTCTAAGTGTTCCCGTACTCGGTCGAGGTCGGCGAGGAACGATTCGAGGATATCGCGAGTGACGTGGGGCATACAGACCACGCGCAGCTCGTTTGCCCCTGTGCGCGAAACCCGCCAACCACGCTCCCTGAGCGCGTCGAACGTCTGTTCGGGGATGTCGGCGGCAACGAGCGGTAGTTCGGGGTCGACGACCGAGTACTCGCGCGCTTCGAGTTCGGTGGCGAGCCAGTCGGCGTTTTCCTGTCCACGCGCCGCCTGTTCGCGGTAGCCATCGGGCCACAGCGCGTCCAGTGCGGCACGGGCACTCGCCACGCCCGCCCCGCTGCGCGTGCCCGTCAGCGTCGCCTGCGAGCGCGATTCGAGGTATGGCGTTTCGACGGCCAGCGCATCGAGCAGCCCCTCATCGCGCGTGAGCAGTCCGCCCGCCGGCACGACCGCCCGCCCCAGTTTGTGCGGGTCGATGGTCATCGTGTCGATGGATGCATGGGCGAAGTTCCACTCGTGGTCGGTGAAGGGCAAATGGAAGCCACCCCACGCCGCATCGACGTGACAGAGCGCCCCGACCTCCTCGGCGAGCGCCGCAATCGAAGGAATCGGGTCCACGCGCCCGTATTCGGTGCTGCCGGCGACGCCGACGACCGCGACCGTATCGGCGTCGGCGAACTCATCCATCGCCGCGACGTTCGCCCGGAACCCCTCAAGCGGCGCGGTGCGGAGTTCGAGACCGAGCACGCCGGCGGCCTTCTGCAAACTGAAGTGGGCGCTCGCGGGCGCGACAACGTTCGGGTCGTTCGTACTGGCGTGGTTGCGCGCGATGCGCAGCGCCTGTATGTTCGCCTCGCTGCCGCCACTGGTGACGTAACCCGCCGGTCTCGGGAGTTCGACCATCTCGCCGAGGGTTTCGACGACGCTGCGCTCGATATCGGCGACGGTCTCGTAGGTAGCGGGGTCACCGGGGTTGGTCGCGAGAAAGCGTTCTGCGGCCGCCCGCGCGTCGGGATGTGGCTCCGTACACATCGAGGAGAGCACATGCGAGAAGTCCTGTGGCGTGGCCTGCTGCATGGTTATGGCTGACAACTCACTGTACCCATCGTGTCTCCTGTCCGGTATCGCGCGGTAGTGACCATCGGAGTCGAACCGTCACCTGACGGTGTCGAGGACGAGCTTCTGCTCGACGCGCTTGACCTCGTGTTGGACGTCGCGCACGGCGTCGATGTTCGCCGAAATCGAGGAGACGCCCTCGTTGACGAGGAACTGCACCATCTCGGGTTTCGAGCCGGCCTGCCCGCAGATGCTGGTGGCGACGTCGTTCTCGCGGCAGGTCTCGATAGTTTGACCGATGAGTTCGAGGATTGCGGGGTGGAGTTCGTCGAAGCGGTCGGCGACCTGTCCGTTGTTTCTATCGACGGCCAAGGTGTACTGGGTGAGGTCGTTGGTACCAAAGGAGGCGAAGTCGATACCCGCGTCGGCCATCGCCTCGATACACAGCGCCGAGGCGGGCGTCTCGACCATCACGCCCCACGAGCGCTTCTCGGGGTCGATACCGGTCTCCTCCATGAGGCTGCGTGCCTGCAGTACGTCCTCGACGTCGTTCACGAGGGGGAACATGATTTCGACGTTGTCATATCCCATCCCGTAGAGCTGCTGGAAGGCTTCGAGTTCGTGGACGAAGACATCGGGCCTATCGAGACTGCGGCGGATGCCACGATAGCCCAGCATCGGGTTGTGCTCGTCGGGTTCGTCGCCGCCGCCCTCCAGTTGGCGGAACTCATCAGTGGGGGCGTCGAGGGTGCGCACCCGCACCGGTCGCGGGTAGAACTCCTCGGCAACCCCGCGAATCCCCTCGACGATCTCCTCGATGTAGGCGTCCTCGCCGTGGTCGGCGATATATTTCTCGGGGGTCTTGTTCGTCGAGAGGATCATGTGTTCCATCCGCAGCAGTCCCACGCCGTCCGCGCCGGTCGCGGCCGCGCGTTCTGCGGCTTCTGGAATCGAGACGTTGACCTTCACCTCGGTGGCGGTCATCGGCTTGACCGGAGCCTGCGGGCGGACCTCCTCGACGGCGTCGCGCTCGCCATCGCTGGCTTCGCCCTCGCGGATGGTACCCTTGTCGCCGTCGATGGTGATGCGGCGGCCGTCCGAGAGCGTGCTCGTCGCGCTCTGTGAGCCGACCACGGCCGGGACGCCAAGCTCTCTGGAGACGATGGCCGCATGCGAGGTCATCCCACCCTCGTCGGTGACGATGCCGCTCGCACGCTTCATCGCCGGCACCATGTCGGGGGTCGTCATCTCAGTCACGATGATGTCGCCCTCTCCCACTTTGTCCAACTGGTCCAGCTCGTCGACGACCGCCACCGCGCCGCTGGCGATGCCGGGACTCGCCCCAAGCCCCGTCAGCAACACGTCCTCGTTCGATTCGGACGTGTCACCACCGTTGGCGACGCTCGCCTGCTCGGGTTCGTCGTCGGCGATGGTCGTGATGGGTCGCGACTGGAGCATGTAGACGTCGCCGTCGAAGATCGCCCATTCCACGTCTTGCGGTTCGCCGTAGTGGTCCTCGACCTGCTCGCCGATATCGACCAGACTACCGAGTTCGTCCTCGTCGAGCACCTGTGCCTCGCGCTTCTCGCTGGGGACGTCGACCATCGCCGTTTCACCCGTTTCGGGGTCCTTGATGCACATCGTCTTCTTGTCGGCAACAGTAACGGAGTCGAGGTCACGGCTCTCGCGGTCGATGACGTAGTTGTCCGGCGAGACTTCCCCGGCGACGACGGCTTCGCCGAGCCCCCACGCGGCCTCGACGATGAGTTCGGGCGCGCCGGTCGAGGGATGGGAGGTGAACATCACGCCCGATTTCTCGGCGTCGACCATCCGCTGGACGACGACCGCGATGTCCACATCACGATGGGCGAAGCCCTGCTGTTCGCGGTAGTATATCGCCCGCTGGGTAAAGAGCGAGGCCCAGCATTCCTTGACCCGCTGGACGATGTTTTCTCCTGTGACATTCAAAAAGGTCTCCTGCTGGCCCGCGAAGGAGGCGTCGGGCAGGTCCTCGGCGGTCGCCGACGAGCGGACCGCGACGAACGCCTCGCCGTCGTCGAGGTTCCCGTAGGTTTCGAGGATTTCCTCGCGCAGCTCCTCGGGCATCTCCGTTTCGAGGATGAGGTCCTCGGCTTCGGCTTGAGCGGCGGCGAGCGCGCTCGAATCGTCGGGGTCGACATCGACGGCATCGAACAACTCCTCGTCGATGCCGGTCTCCTCGATGAACGAGCGGTAGGTTCCGGCCGTGACGACGAAGGCCGGCGGGACGGGCAGGCCGGCACCGGCGAGTTCGCCCAGCGACGCCCCCTTCCCGCCGACGGCATCGATGTCGTCCTTGCCAACCTCGTCCAGCCAGAGTACAGCCATCTTGGACGTACAATCACGAACGTCGATAAAGAAGGTTCCGAACCACCGAGGTTCGCGAGAAGCGATGGCACATCGCACGCGCGGAGCACAACGACTTAACGGGTGGCCCCATCCCTCCCAATCGAGCCATGTCCGAGCGCGATGACTTCACCTGCACCGTCACCAACTGGGAGTACATCTACGGCCGCTGTCGGGCGGTCGCCGATCAGGTCAGACGCACCGAGTTCGAACCCGAGGTCGTCGTCGCGCTCGCCCGCGGCGGCTGGTTCGCCGGGCGCTGTCTCTGTGACTTCCTCGGACTCGACGACCTCACGAGTCTGAAGATGGAACACTACGTCGGCACCGCTGCCAAGAGCGGCGAACCCGAAATCCGCTATCCGATGCCCGAGGGGTCGGTCGAGGACAAGGACGTCCTCATCATCGACGACATCGCCGACACAGGAGGATCAATCGAGCGCGCCCACGAGTACGTGAACGACCGCGACCCGAACGACGTTCGTACTGCGACCGTCCAACTGCTGGGCACGAGCGAGTTCGAACCCGACTACGTCGGCGAGCATCTCGACAGCTGGACGTGGGTGGTCTACCCGTGGAACTTCATCGAGGACATGACCGACCTCGTGAGCGGCGTGTTGGACCTCGACACGACTGCGAGCATCGAGGAGATACGGCGTTTGCTCGCCGAACATCACGGCATCGACCGCATCGAGATGGAGATCGCCCAGCCCAACAGGATGGAGGAAGTGCTCGCGGAGATGCACAGAAGGGGAATCGTTGCGCGCGACGGCGACGAGTGGCGACTGCTGGAGGAAGCATGATCGGTCTCATCGGCGGCAGCGGGGTCTACGAGGCGCTCGACCTCGACGAGGAGCGCGAAGAGCACGTCGGGACGCCGTTCGGTGCGCCGAGCGGTCCCATCACGGTCGGCGAGGTTCACGACAGGGAGGTCGCCTTCCTGCCGCGGCACGGTCCGAACCACGACCACTCTCCGACCGACGTGCCCTACCGAGCGAACGTCTATGCCTTGAAGGACCTCGGCGTCGAGCGCGTCCTTGCGACCAACGCCGTCGGCAGCCTGCGCGAGGACCTCCCGCCGCGGACGCTGGTCGTCCCCGACCAGCTGTTCGACCGGACGCGCCACCGCGAGTATTCGTTTTTCGGCGACGGCATGGTCGTCCACATGGGCTTCGCCGAGCCGTACTGTCCGCACATGACATCACATCTCGCCGACGCTGCCGAATCGGCCGACGAAAGGACGGAGGCGGACGAGGGCGTCGAGAAAGGAGGAACCTACGTGTGTATCGAGGGGCCGCAGTATTCCACCCGAGCGGAAAGCGAGTTCTACCGTGCGCAGGGCTGGGACATCGTTGGGATGACCGCTATCCCGGAAGCGAAACTCGCCCGCGAGGCCGAACTCTGCTATGCGACTGTGGCTGGTATCACCGACTACGACGTCTGGAAGGGGGACAGCGAGGTGAGTCTCGAAGAGGTGCTCGAAAACGCCGCCGCGAACGAGGAGCACATCAACGCCACTATCGGAAACGCCATCGAGACGATGCCCGACGAGCGCGCGTGTGACTGCGAGCACGCACTTGCGGGAGCCATCAACACCGCGAGCGACGCGATTCCCGACGAAACCAGGGAGCGACTCGACCCGTTCGTCAACGACTACCTCGACTGACTCGCGTTGCGAGAGCAAGCCCACCACCTACGGTGATGGGGACCGTTCGTCGAGACGTTCCCATGAGCGAGTCACTCGACGGCAAGACGGTCGGTATCGTTCTCGCACCGCGCGGCAGCGAGGAGGTCGAGTTCACCGAGCCACGCGATGCCGTGGCCGAGGCCGGGGCCACTGTCGAGGTCCTCGGTATCGAGACCGGCGAGGCTCGAACCGTGAATAACGACCTCGAACCGGGCGACAGCTACGACATCGAGAAATCGTTTTCCGAGGTCTCCGTTGAGGACTACGACGGTCTCGTCGTGCCCGGCGGCACCGTCGGTGCGGACACCCTCCGTGGAGACGACGACGCCGTACAGTTCATCCACGACTTCTTCGAGACCGAGAAACCGCTCTGTGTCATCTGCCACGGCCCGTGGACGCTCGTCGAGGCCGACGTCGTCGACGGCCGACGGCTGACCTCCTACCACAGTCTCGAAACCGACATCCGCAACGCGGGCGGCGAGTGGGTCGACGAGGAGGTCGTCGTCGACGAGGGTCTCGTCACCAGCCGCAACCCAGACGACCTCGATGCGTTCTGTGACAAGGTGGTCGAGGAAATCGAGGAGGGCCCTCACGACGACCGCCAGACCGAGGACGTCTGAGCGGCGAACCCGGCGAACGAATCCCGTTTTCGACGAGTAACTGCACCAGCCGGCATCGACGCTAGCTCGTGGTCCGGCCTCGCTGACTACCGTCTCACGGCCGGCCGTCGTCGCGGACGTATTCGAGCGCCGTGACGAACGCCTCGATATCGACCCGACCGTCGGTCTCGTCCAGCCGCTCCTTGATGCGTTCGGGTGTCATGATCCACGACAACGTATCACTCACGTCGGTATGAGTCTTTCGCCGGTAGTCAGGGTTCGATGACCGCCCGGAAGCGCGCCTCGCTTTCCATCATGCTCTCGTAGGCGTCGGCCGCCTCGTCGAGCGAGTAGGTCTCGACCATCGACGCTATCTCCCGAAGCGAGCTGAATTCGAGGGTGTCCTGTGAATCGCGCGCATCGCCCGAGGGCCAGCCGCCGAAGGACTGACGGGCGGTCACGAGCGGCTGGACGTCGAGGGAGACGGGCTGGCCCGGAATCCCGACAGCAACGGCCGACCCGTCGACACCCAGTCCCGAAACCACCGACTCGATGGCGTCGGCGTTGGGTGCGGTGGCGAGGACGACCGTCGCCCCACCCAGCGCCGAGAGTTCCGTACCGGGGTCGTCGGCCTCGCTGTCGATGAAATGGTCCGCACCGAGTTCGAACGCGAGGTCGCGTTTGTCGGTGCCCCGCGAGACCGCCACCGTCTCGAAGCCCGCGGCGTGGGCGTACTGGATACCGAGGTGGCCGAGACCGCCGACGCCCTGCACCGCAACGAGGTCGCCGGGTTCCGCGTCGCTATTCCTGAGTGCGTTGTAGGTCGTGACGCCCGCACACAGAAGCGGGGCGGCTCCGGCAGCATCGAGGTCTCCCGGTGCGCGCGCCAGCGACTCCTGTGGCGCGGTCAGGTACTCCGCATAGCCGCCGTCGTGGTCGAACCCCGTGACCTGTCCGTTCTCGCACGCGATGAAGTCACCACGCCGACAGGGTTCACAGGTGAAGCAGTGCCCGCCGTGCCAGCCGACGCCGACGCGCTCGCCCTCCTCCCACGTTTCGACGCGTGCGCCGACCGCATCGACGTGACCGATGACCTCGTGGCCCGGGATTCGCGGGTACTCGACGCCGGGCCACTGACCCTCCTTCAGGAAGGCGTCGCTGTGACATACCCCGCAGGCATCGACCGCGACCCGGAC
>CAZJHA010000041.1:11056-12688 GCA_964545755.1 uncultured Halobacteriales archaeon
CAGTCGGTCGGGACCGAACAGCCGAAACAGGAGCGTCTCGCCGACATCGCCCTCGTATTCGAAATGCATCACGCGGTGGCAGAGACCGGACGTCGGATCGGCCCGGTAGCCGAGCATGTCGTCCAGATCGGCGTGCTTGGGGTCGTAGCAGTCGAACGTCACCGTTCCATCGGGCGTGGTAACGAACGAAAGGTCTTCAAGGAACTCCCGGAGACCGCACACCGACCCCGCGAGACCGACCTGCGTTCCCCACGCGAACGCCGAGCGAAATCGGTCGCGCTCGAAGCTTTCACGAAGTGCGAACATGTCGGCATGACGGACGCTCCGGACGCCGCGGTCGCGCATGGTCTCCACGAGATGGTCGCTCACCTCGATGGCGACCGTCTCGTAGCGCTCCTGAAAGTGGAGCGTATCCCGTCCCGTGCCCGCACCCATGTCGAGCAGCGGGCCATCGACCCACGAGGCGATGAACTCGCTGCGGTCGTCCCCGGGAGCGAAATCGCCGAAATAGAACGCCTCGATGGGATGCTCGCGCGCCCATTGGCCGTCGCGCTGAATGAGGGGTTCGTCCTGCTCGCCCCGATGGAAGTCACGGATGGCGCGGCCGAACGGGTCGGTCATGGACTATCGGATATCCCGTGACGGATAACGTTACTTCGAAACACGGTAGCATACCACGGCGTCAGTCCGCAATCGCCTCGGTCGACCCCGATACCGCGTTCGGGTTCTGTATCCAGAGGTCCCCAAATAGCTCATCCTGCTGGAGCCGGACGTGGCCGCGATGGGAGAGGAAGAGAACCGCCAGAAACGTCTCGACGCGCGACCCGCCAGCCATGTGGATTTCGGCGTACAGCACCTCTTCGCGCCCGGCGTCGTACTGCTTGCGGAGCACTCGTTGAACGTCGGCGATGGTGCTCTCGATGTCCTCGCCGTGGGCAGTCCCCGTCACGTCGGCTTCTGTGGGTTCGTCGTCCACGCGAACGTCGTCGCCTGAGCGATAATCGAGCGTCTGTGTCCCGCGCTGAAAGCCCTTCGGCGAGCCACTGGTGTCGTAGGTTCGTGATTCCTTCCACCACGAGTCGCGCTCGGCCTCCCGGAGTTCGCGCACGAGTTCGTCGAGCGTCTCGGGCGTACCGCGAGCGTTTTTCCGGTCGAGTCGGCGGTCCATCTCGTCTTCGAGCGCGGCCACTGGGTCCGGGCCGAACTCGTCGGGCGGCTCCTCGGCCCAGCCGTCCTCCCACGGCTCGGGTTCCGGCTCGTCCCCTTCGTCCGCTTCGAGTAACGCCTCGCTCTTCATCCGCAGGAGGACGCTCGCATAAAACAGTGCTCGACCCGACGTGCGGAGGTCCGCCGCGTCGAGCCGTTCGAGGAAGGCGTCCGTCACGTCGACCACGTCGATGTCCCACGGCTCGATCTCACCCTCCTCGGCGAGCCTGACGAGCAACTCGACGGGTTCGACCTCCCCTTCGTCGTTTTCCACAGCGCCCGCCTCAGTCATCGGCGGGCACCTCCCGTCCGAGGTCGATACCCGTCACCGCCGAGATGTTGTCGCCCTGCATCGTCACGCCGATAGCCCGCTCGGAGCGTTCGAGCATCGCCGAGCGGTGGCTGACGACGATGAACTGCGCCTCG
>CAZJHA010000042.1:0-12620 GCA_964545755.1 uncultured Halobacteriales archaeon
TCGATGTAGCGGTTGCCGTCGGCGTCGATGACGTGGCCGCCGTCGCCGCGCTCGATGAACGCCGGGTAGGGTCGGGTCGCCCGGACAGAGGAGTTGACGCCACCGGGGAGCACCGAGAGCGCGCGGTCGTAGAGGTCGCGCGAGGTCTCGTGGTTCATGGCCCGAGTTCGACCGGCGTGCTGAAAGTCGTTACTGAGCGACCGCGGTTGCGGCGCGGCAGCCGGCGGCTGCGGTGCGGTTCCTGGCATCTCGGCGAGTGAAGCGACGCCCCGAAGTAAAAAACGTTCAGGCGGACGACGCCGCGCGTTCGCGAATCAGTTCGCGCAGGGCGTCGGGGTCGTCGATGGCGGTGATCTCCTCGCGTTCGATGAGTGCGGTCTCGGCGACGGCGTCGCGGCTGGCGTCATCGACGACGTAGACCGAGCGCGTACGAGTGACAGTACCGAGCGAGGACATGATACGGGCGCGCTTTTCGGCGGTTTGTGTGAACGCCGAGTGTCCAGTGAGGACGTTCTCGTCGTCGCCGTCGTCCTCGCTCACCGTTTTGAACGGCGCGCGCGTCGTCGGATGGACATCGAAACCGACTCTCGTCAATACGGCGACGAGCGCGTCATCGGTTTCTTCATCGGCCGCGCCCTCGTCGCCGAGGTCCTCGGCACCGTCGAGCACGTCGACAGGATTTGCAAGCGGCGCGTCGAGTAAGTCCTCCATCCGGGCGGCGACCTCGACGGAGGCGTTCATCCCCTCTTCATATTTCGAGACCGTGCGCCGCGAGACGCCGAGTTCGGAGGCCAGCCGGCCGAGACTCCACTCGCGCTGTTCGCGCTCGTCGGCGAGGACCTCGCCGTCGATGTTGACGTACAGTCCGCCGGGCGCGGCGTAGATCATCGGCGGCACGTCCTCGACGAACAGGTCGAGGGCGGTGTCGGGACTCAAGACCGGAACGCCGTGGCGGAGGTACATCACGCCTGGTTTGAGTTCCTCGTCGCGGGTGCGAAGCCCGATGACCATCGGGGTGGCGTCCAGATGCGTGCCGAGCCGCCGCATCTCGATGCCGGTACGGGAATCGAAGGCGTCGATATTACCCAGAATCTTCACCAACAGGACTGTGTCGTCGCGGCGAGCGGCCACGTCGAAGCTCTTCGGACGGACCGCACATCGCTCGCTGACGAGAAAGCCCGCGTCTTCGAGCATGGCCGTCACGTTGCCGACGAGCGCGGACCGAGACATATTCGTACGTAAGTAGCGCATCGTATATAGTGGTTGTGCCGGCGGGAGACCGTCTCCTCCGGCGATTCATGTCACGCGCGGCGGAATCCTTATATACGAGATTCGATCCGGAACGCGGTTGACGCGAGAAGGGGTACACAGGGTGTGACGCTCATCGGTCTCGACGACACCGACTCGCGCGAGCAGGGGATGTGTACGACGTATCTCGCCGTGCGGGTCGCCGAGGAAATACGTGCGGCCGGCGGAGCGGTCGAACGGTTGGTGCTCGCCCGACTGAACCCCGCCATCGAGCACAAGACGCGGGGCAACGCCGCACTCTGTGTGCACACTGACCTCGCTGCCGACGAATCCCTTACCATCGCCCGCGAGGCGGTCGATCCGCTCGCTGCGACCGACGACCCACGAACGAACCCCGGCATCGTGGTCGCGCCGGGCAGCGGCGTTTCGGAATCGGTCGTTGAGTTCTCCCGCCGTGCTGTCCGAAGGCGACTCGCGCTCGATGACGCCGACGCACACATCGCAGCCGCCGGCTATCGCCACGCCAGCTGGGGAAATTCGAGAGGAATCATCGGCGCGCTCGCGGCGGTCGGCGCGTGGCAGGCCTTCGCGGACTCGACCTACGAGCATATCGCCTACCGCGAAGCTCATCGGCGCGGAACACCGCGTACGGTCGATAGTGACTCGCTGTTCGCGGCCGCCGACTGGGGCTACCCGCGAGCGTGGGACACCGTGGATTGCGGCGAGGGCGAAGCGGTCTGCGTACCGCACGCGCCCGGTCCGATTCTCCACGGAATTCGTGGCGACGACCCCCGAACCGTGACGGCGGTCGCCGAGCGCATCGAGAGCGAGCGGGTAGAGCGCACAGGCCTATTCGTGACCAATCAGGGCACCGACGCGCACCTGCGCGAGGGCACAATCGAGACCGCCGAGGACGGGCGAGCGTACCGTCTCGACGGCCGGGTGTCGAACGCGCCCGCAACGCGCCGGGGCGGGCACGTCTTCTTCGAACTCGAAGACGACGGCGCGACGCTTCGGTGTGCGGCCTTCGAACCCACGAAACGCTTCCGTGAGCGGGTGCGCGCGCTCCGGGTCGGCGACGACCTCACCGTCTGTGGCGAGGTTTCGGATGGAACCCTGAAACTGGAGAAGTTCGCCGTCCGCGACCTCGTGGACACCGAGCGCACAGTTCCAACCTGTCCCGACTGCGGGCGCTCGATGGGGAGTGCGGGCCGCGGGCAGGGCTATCGCTGTCGGGATTGTGCGAGGAGCGTACCGGGGAAAGTCGAGCAGCCGGTCGAGCGCGACCTCGAAGTCGGTTGGTACGAGGTGCCGCCGTGTGCGCGCCGGCATATCGCCAAACCGCTCGTGCGCGGCGGGTTCGACGCGCCGACCCATCCCGAGCGCTGACGCCGCGGATTCAAACGCCTGCGCCGCGAAGCTCCCCCATGAGTGTTCGACGCGGGTTCGTCACGCAGGTCGGGATGGACTACGAGGAAGCGTTCGGGCGTGCCGACGAGTACGGTCTCGATTTCGTCGAGCTGATGATGGACGGCGACCACGAACGGAGCCGACTGGACGTCGAGGCGGTACGGGGAGCCGCCGACGAGAACGGCATCGACCTCGCGGTGCATCTTCCCTTTGCCCTCGACGTCGCCTCGCCGTTCGAACACGTCCGCGAGGGTGCGCTGCGGGAACTGCTCGCGGCCATCGAGACGGCCGCCGACTGCGGCGCGGAGACGGGTGTCGTCCACGCGAGCACGTCGGCGTGGTCGCCCGCGTGGGAGGGTGAGGACCTCCACGAACACCTCCTCGACTCGGTGCGTGAACTCGACACGTTCGCCGACGAACATGACTTCGAGGTCTGTGTCGAGAACATCCCCGGCGACTTTTTCCCGAGCGAATCGTTCCCGCGCCTGTTCGACGAGACAGATGCAAGCATGACCTTCGACACCGGCCACGCACGGATGAACGGGATGGATTCGGCGGAGATGGCCGACTTTCTCGACACCCACGGCGAGCGAGTGTCCCATCTCCACCTGAACGACACCCGCCAGCCCGCCGACGAGCACCTGCCCTTCGGCGCTGGCACGCTCGATTTCGGGACGATTCTCGAACCCGTGCAACAGAACTGGACCGGCACGCTCTCGATTGAGACGTTCACGCTCGATTGGGGGTACATCGAGACGAGCGTCGAGCGGCTCGACGCGCTCCTCTGAGTCAGTTCTTCGCCCGTCCGGTCAGTGGGACCACCACGTCGGCGTCTTCGCTGAGCACTCCGCGCTCGCGGTAGTCTCGGAGGGCGGCCGGTGCGACGGCGCTCGTCGGCTCGATGGGGAATCCTGCCCCGTGGAGGCACTCGTGTTCGTGCTCGGTCGCCGCAGCGCCGATGGCGATGGCATCACCGTCCGTTTCTGTGATGGCCTGCCTGATTTCGTTTTCCCGAACTGGCTCGCGGATGTGGATGCCGTCGGCGCGGTCGTTGTCCCTACCCGAGTCCTCGGCGAACGGCGCGTAGCCGGTGGCCTGTGCGCCGAGTAGCCGTGGCTCCTCGGCTATCCAGCCCGCATCGGCGAGCGCACGGAACCCACGATAGAGACCCAAAAATAGCGTGCCGTGGCCGAGCGGGCAGACGACCGCCTCGGGAGCCTGCCAGTCACGTTGGGCGGCGATTTCGAGGGCTACAGTCTGAGTGCCGGCGTAAAACGACGGTCGCCACGCGTGGCTCGCGTACCAGCCCGCAGCCGTCTCGACGGCATCGATGGCCGCCTTCGTCACGTCCACCCTCGACCCCTCGACACGAACGACGTCCGCACCCGTACGCTCGATGGCCCGGAGTTTCGCCGCGGTCGCGTCGGCTGGTACGTAGATTTCAGCGTCGAGGCCCGCACGGGTGGCGTAGGTCGCGATGGCGGTTCCGGCGTTGCCGGAAGAGTCCTCGACGAGGCGTTCGGCCCCGCAGGCAAGCGCCCGCGAGACCGTCGCCGCCGCGCCGCGGTCCTTGAAGCTCCCCGTCGGTGAGACGGCTTCGAGTTTGAGCGCGCAGTTCCAATCGGGTGCGCCGAGGAGTGGCGTCCAGCCCTCGCCGAGCGTGACGCGGCGCTCGACGGGGAGGAAGTCGTCGAACGCCCAGAGTCCCTCGCGGGTGTCGAGGGTGGCCGGCGCGGGCGAGGAGCCGTCCGGCAGCGGTCGGTCGGCGAAATCGAGAGGCTGCCCGCACGCACACCGCCAGCGGTCGGTGTAGCGATTTCCGCAGGCAGCACAGCGGAGGTCAGGTGGCATACCGCTCGAACGCGCGTCGCAAACCAGTAGCTGACGGTCCAGTCCACAGTTTTCGTGCGTCGGCGGTGTGGCCGCGGTTGCTGTGCGGTGGCGGTCCTCGGCGGATGAAGGGCGAGCGAACGGAGTGAGCGAGGGCTTCGGCGGAGGCGGTGCTGTGCGGGTGCAGTAAGCGTCCGCGCGAGCGAAGCGAGCGGGGTTCGCCGCGAACGAGACCGGAGGACGAGTGAGCGGTCTTTTTTAGTCCAGGTTTTTGCGAGTAGCGAGGGACGGGAGGTCCCTCGTACCATGCGAGCGGGCCACGCGCAGCGCGGAGCGCCGCGATTTCGAGGCAGCTTCGCCGCCTCGCGCGGCCCGCGAGCAGAGAGTGGTTGGCGAACGAAGTGAGCCAACCTGACGAGTAAAAAAGTGGTTGTTTAGCGTTCGTCGATGGGGACGAACTCCTCGTCTTTCGGCCCGACGTAGCGTGCGCGCGGGCGGATGAGGCGGTTGTCCTCCTGATATTCGAGGACGTGGCCGACCCAGCCGCCGACGCGGCTCATCGCGAAGATCGGGGTGTACATGTCGAGGTCGATGCCGAGTTGGTAGTACACAGTACCGGAGTAGAAGTCGACGTTCGGCGCGAGCCCCTTCTCGGAGAAGTCCTCCTCCTCGGTGAGGTACTCCTCGATGGCGGCGGCGTAGTCGTACCACTTCTTCTCGCCGGAGGTCTCGCCGAGTTCCTTCGATTTCTCGGTGAGGATTTCGGCGCGCGGGTCCTTCACGTTGTAGACGCGGTGGCCCCAACCGGGAATCCGGCGGTCGTTGTCGATGGCGTCGCGAATCCATTCGGTCGGGTCCTTCTCGCTCTCGTCGAGTTCGAGCAGCGTCTCCATCACATCCTGGTTCGCCCCACCATGGAGTGAGCCCGCGAGCGCGCTGACACCACCGGTGACGGCGCTGTAGGTGTCGGCGAGCGTGCTGGCGATGACCATCCCGGTGAACGTCGAGGCGTTGAGTCCGTGGTCGGCGTGGAGGATGAGCGCCATGTCGAAGGTCTCGGCGGCCACGTCGTCGGGTTCCTCGCCGTTCAGCATGTAGAGGAAGTTCGCGGCATAGGAGAGGTCCTCGCGGGGGTCGATGGGGTCTTGGCCGTTGCGCAGGCGGTCGTAGGCCGCGAGCACCGTGGGCACCTTCGCGGCGATGCGGCGGCCCTTCCGCAGGGAGGCATCGAGGTCCTCGGGGTCGGTCTCCTCGGCGTCGCTCGCAGACAGCATCGAGACCGCGGTTCGCAGCGCGGCCATCGGGCGCTCGCCCGCCTCGGCGAGGTCACGCAGCGTCGTGATGACCCCCTCTTCGACCCCGTATTCGGCGGATAGCTCCGCGACGAACGAATCGAGCGCGTCGCGGTCGGGGAGTTCGCCGTGCCAGAGCAAGTAGAGGACCTCCTCGTAGCTCGCCTCGCGCGCGAGGTCTTTGATGTCGTAGCCGCGATAGACGAGTCGCCCGGCGTCGCCGTCGATATAGCTGAGCGAGGATTCCGCGACTAACACGTCGTCGAGGCCCTTCTGGAGGTCATCGGCCATACGTAGGGATTCGGACCTTCCGGGAAAAGCATTACCGTTGCACCGCGGCAAGCTTTTCCCATCCCCTGTCGAATTTCGAGTATGCCACGGGAGGTCGGCTACGAGCCACGGAGCGTCAAACAGCTCCTCGCGGAGATGAAGGACATCGCCGAACTCATGATCGACCTCTCGTACTCTGCGGTGCTTCTGGACAATCGGGCGGTCGCCGCGGAGGTGCTCGAACTCGAAGCCGAGATGGACGTCCTCCAGCTCAAGACCCGGATGAGCCTGCTGATGGCCGCTCGCAGCCCCGACGACGCCGAGGCGCTCGCCCCAGTAGTGGGTATCGTCGGCGCGACCGAGAAGGTGAGCGATGCGACCGGCGACATCGCCAAGATAGTCCTCGAAGAGATCGGTCTGCCCGATGCGATTCGTGGCGCGCTGCCGGAGGCCGTCGAGACGGTCGTACGCGCACAGGTCGCCGCCGACGCGCGCTTTGCCGGGGCGACCCTCGGCGACCTCAACCTCGAAAGCGAGACGGGCGTGCGGGCGATTGCGCTGCACCGTGCGGGCGAGTGGGTGCTCAACCCCGACCACGAGACGGCGCTGCGAGCCGAGGACGTCGTGCTCTTTCGCGGCCCTGAGAAAGCGCTCGCGGGCGTCTATCAGAGCACCACCACCGCGGCCTACACGCCGGCAAGCCCGCCGGAACCGGCCATCGGGGACTTAGAGCGGGCGACCGATTCGGTGGTTCTCATGAAAAACATGAGCGAACTCGCCGTCGACTTGGCCTACGGCGCGGTGTTGTTCGACAGCGACGACCTCGCAAGCGAGGTGGTGAGCCTCGAAGCCGAGGTCGATGCGCTCCAGGACCGCTTCGAGGCGTGGACACTCCGAGCGGCGAGCCGCGTCGACGACCCCGTCTCGCTGCGTGGGCTGGTCCACCTCGCTCGCAGCACGGAAGTCATCTCCGATGCGGCCGTCGAGATCAGCGAGGGCGTCCTCAGGGGCATCGGCTCCCATCCCGTCATCGCCGAGGCCGTCGGCGAGTCCGACGAGGTCATCGTCCGGCTGACCGTCGCGCGCGGCAGCGACCTCGACGGGGCGACCCTCGGCGAAAAGACGGTCAAAACCGAGACCGGGATGCGCGTCATCGCCGTCAGGCGCACAGGAAAGGTGGATGTCACCGACGAATCGGTGACGACCGAAACGGTGACGCAAGCGCGCGACGAGTGGGTGGTCTCGCCCGGTCCCGAGACTGAACTCCGGGCGGGCAACGTGGTGTTAGCGAAGGGACCGCGGACGGCCGCCGAACGCCTCGGCGCGCTCGCCAGCGAGGACAGTTAGGATTCGCGCGCGAGGCGGTAGGCCGACGCGAGCGTGAGCGCGAGTGCAACGAGCGCGGCGACCGCGAGCGCAAGCGTCAGCGCGAGCGTCAGAAAGAGCAGCGGCGACCCGCGCGTGTCCGCCGACGGTCCTACCAACTCAAGGATACGGTAGAGATAGGCAAGCACGGCGACCGCCGCGCCGCTGGCGATCCCGATTTTCGCGTTGCGGGCGACCGACAGCGCCGCCATGAACTGCACGGTCGGTGGCCGCTCGGGGGCATCCCTCGACACGTTCGGATTACGTTCGGCACGGCCAAATCCGCGTCGGTTCGGCCGGGACATCGAACGCCTAAAGAGCGTCCGGAAGTCCTGTTTCGATAATGACGAGCCTCGGAACCGCGAGCGCCGCTCCCGGCGAAACCGATACCGGGCGACTGCCGGTCGGCGAGACGCGCGACGGCGCTCAAGCGGGGCTGCCCGTCTGTGTGGTCAATGGCGCGGAAGCGGGCAAGACGCTCTACATACAGGCCGCCAGCGACGGCGACGAACTCAACGGCGTCGGCGTCGTTCGGGAACTCGTTCCTCGACTCGACCCCACGAATCTCGCAGGCACGATTCTCATCGTCGGCATCGTCAACATCCACGCCTTTCAGGTGGCCGAACACCGCAATCCCATTGACGACACCAAACTGAATCGAGCCTACCCCGGCGACGAACACGGCACCTCCTCCGAGCGCATCGCCGCAGCAACCTTCGACGTCGTCAAGCGGGCGGACCTCGCACTCGACCTCCATCAAGGCTCGACGAGCCGGATGATTCACGAGACGCGCGTCCGCTGTGGCCCGCGCCACCACCTCCACGGCGAGTGTCTCGACCTCGCAAGGACCTTCGACTGTGGGCACGTTCTCGACCAGAAGGGACCGGACGGTCAGCTCGCCCGCGCCGCGCCGGATGAGGGGATTCCCACCATCGACCCCGAACTCGGCGGCGCAGTGGGTCTCGACGCCGATAGCGTCCGTGCGGGCGTCGAGGGCGTCCAAAACGTCCTCACTGCGCATGGATTCCTCGACGGCGATACCGACGGCGAAACGCAAACCCGCGCGACCGGCTTCGAGCAGTACGGTGCGCCCGCCGGCGGTCTCGTCGACTTCGAGGTCGAACTCGGCGAGCACGTCTCCCACGGCGACCGCCTCTTTCGCGTGACCGACGCCTTCGGCAACGTGAAAGCCGAGTCGACCGCCGACGTCGACGGCGTGTTCTGGCGCAGCCGCCGCCTTCCACAAGTGGCGACCGGCGAGTACGTCTGTTCGGTCGGCACCGACGTCGATACCGTCTAAAACCCACCTTTTTCTGCGTCGGGTGGCCTCCCTGCGGTCGGCCACCACTCCACGAAAAATCTGGACCAAAAACCTCCGCTCGTTCGCTCCGCTCACTCACGGCGAACCGCGCTCCGCCCCGCAACCGCCGACCGCACAGCACCACAGAAGCCCTTACTCGCTGTCTTCTCGCGGGCCTCCGGGCCCGCTCGAACGGTCAGCGGCGCGGAGCGCCGCTCGACGCTCGTTCGCCCTTCATCCACCAGGAACCGCAAACCGCACTACCGCAACCGCGGCAGACTGCCGCAGCGGCAGTCGACAGAAACAAGAGTGGATCGAGATCAGTCGCCGGCGTATGCCGCGCCGACCGCGTCGAGGTCTTCCCCATCGACCGACGAGCGCAGCCCCTCCATCCCGTCGTCGCGCTCGATGTCGTAGTCGCGGGCGTGGAGGTCGGCGACCCGGTCGAGTTCCGCCTCGGAGAGTGCGGGTGTGTCGGGTGCAGCGGCCCACTCGTCGACGTCGGCGGCGGTGCGGAAGGTGGGCGTGACCGAGGCGACCTCGTCGTGGGCGAGCAGCCACTGGATGGCCGCCTGTCCCATCGTGCGTTCCCCATCCTGTTCGAGGAATCGGAGTTTCTCGACCTTCTCCCACCCGGTATCGTACCACTCGTCGGGTCGGAATCCACGGTGGTCACCCTCGCCGAGTTCGGTCTCGGGCGTGACCTGCTCGTTCAGGAGTCCCGAGGAGTGCGGGACGCGGGGGAGGATGCTCGTCGAGGCGTCGAGGTCATCGATAGTCTCGATGAAGTGGGCACCGGGCACCTGTTCGAAGACGTTGAACACCACCTGAACGGCGTCGAATTCGTTGGCGATGGCCGCATCGCCCTCGGCGAGCCAACCGATGGAGGGACCGAGTGCCCAGCCGATTGCCTCGACCGTTCCCGTCTCGCGCAGCTCGTCGAGCGTTTCGAGGATGTCCGCATCCACCTCGTCGACGTTCGCGTTGTGCAGTTGGAGCAGTTCGAGGTGGTCGGTATCGAGCCTGTCGAGGCTCCTCTCGACCGCCTCGTGGATGTACTCGGGCGTCATGACCTTCGGGAGCTCGCCGTGGCCCGCCTGTGGGTTGTTGTAGAAGTCATAACCCACCTTGCTGGCGATGGCGACCTCGTCGCGGCGCTCGGCGAGGGCCTCGCCGACGAGTTCCTCGCTGCGGCCGTGGCCGTAGACATCACCGGTGTCGAAGAAGGTGATGCCCCGGTCGGCGGCGTGGCGAACCAGTTCGATGCTCTCCCGTTCGCTGCGGTCGCCCCACCAGTCGGTGCCGACGACCCACGCGCCGAAGCCGACTGCCGATACCTCGACCCCCGAATCGCCGAGTTCGCGGTGCTCCATAGGGTCACGTTCGGTTCGGCCACACTTAGCGAGTGCGGTCGGCAGCCGCTGCGGTGGCGGTTGCGGAGCCGCAGCGGCTGCGGCGGTGCGGTCCTGGCGTCTCGGCGAGCGAAGCGAGCGCGATTCACCGCAAGCGCCACAGGCGCGAGCGGGGTTTTCATGAGGGTTTTGCGAAGGGTTGAGTGCGAGCGCCCGCGGGGAGCGAGCGCGAACCCCGAAGTAAAAAGATTCTATTCGGGCTTCAGCCCCTCCTCCTCGACGCGCATCACGGCCTCGCCGTCGGCGAGATTGGGGGCATCCACGAGACGGACGATTCGTTTCGTGCCTTTGGATTTGCGGAGGTACATCCGGAAGGTGGATTTGTGGCCGAGGATGTTGCCGCCGATGGGCTGGGTGGGGTCGCCGAAGTACGAATCGGGATTCGAGGCGACCTGATTCGTCACGACGGTGGCGGCGTTGTAGAGATTGCCCACCTTGTCGATGTCGTGGAGGTGTTTGTTGAGCTTCTGCTGGCGCTGGGCGAGTTCACCACGGCCGACGTACTCGGCGCGGAAGTGCGCGGTGAGGGAGTCGACACAGACCAGCCGGACGGGCCAGTCCGAATCCTCGTGTTCGCTGGCGATGTCCTGAGATTTCTGGGCGAGCAGAATCTGGTGATTGGAGTTGAACGCCTTGGCGACGTGGATGTTGTCGAGAATCGATTCGATGAGTTCGTCCATCGCCACCTCGTTATCGGGACTACCCTCGATTTCGCGCTGGTCCATCGCCGCGGCGAGCGCGTCATCGGGCAGGCCGCGCACCATCTGAGCGATGCGTTCGGGACGGAAGGTGTCCTCGCTGTCGATGAAGATGGCGCTGCCCTCCAGTCCGCCGTACTCTTGGGGGAGCTGGACGTTGACCGAGAGCTGATGGGTCACCTGCGATTTGCCAGCACCGAACTCGCCGTACACCTCGGTGATGGATTGGGTTTCGACGCCACCCCCGAGGAGGTCATCGACTTCATCGACCTGCCACGAGAGCTTGCCGATCTGCTCGCGGCGTTCGAGGACGTTGGCTCCCGTCTCGAACCCGCCGATGTCGGCGGCGTCGCGCGCGGCGTTGATGATGTCCGCGGCCGTGCTCTCGCCGATATCAGCAGTGTTCGAGAGTTCGCCGGGACTGGCCACAGCGATGCCCTGATAGGAGTCGAATCCCGATTCGGAGAGTTTGTCCGCGGTCGCGGGGCCGACGCCCGGCAGGCTCTCTAGGTCTTCGGTTGCTGCCATACGACCGGGTTGTGCGGCTTCGGTGATAAAGCCTCGTTAACAGCTCGGTGGAAGTAAAATACCGGCACGACGGGTCACTCCCACGGATGGGTGCCCGTGTCGGGCCAGAGCGGATACCAGTACTCCTTGTCCTCTTCGACGTCGAGTTCACCGTCGAGGACCGATTCGAGTTTGAATTCGACGGACGAATCGCGCTCGGTGCCCGACCGCGGCGCGAACGGGTAATATGCCCCCCGGCGGAACGAATACACCCAGTACACAGGACTTTTCTTCTCGAAGCCAAACAGCGCCGCGAGCAGTCGCGAGCCGTAGCCGCGCTCGATGAGCGTGTCGGCAGCGAAGTGTACACTGGTGACGAGGTCCTCGAAATCGGGGTCTTCGAGCACGACCCACTCGTACCCGTGTGAATCGTCGACGAAGCGGGCCTCCGTGCCCGTCTCGACCTCACCCGCCTCCAAAATTGCCTCGACCTCCTCGACCGCGTTTGCGAAATCGGTGCTGTCGACCCCTGAAAAGCAGAGCGCGGCCACGCCCGCGGGGTCGAAGCCGAGATCGGCCTCCATCGTGAGGTGGGCCGTGCTCATCCCGAAGAGGTCGTCGGGGTCCGCATCCCGGGTCGCGTCCGCCTCCGCACTCATTCCGAGCGCCGACCGGAGTCCGTCGAGAAGTCCCATACCGAAGATCCGTACGCCAGCGGTAAAAACCGAGGTGATACGAGGAATCCATCACGGGGCGGTCGGCGCGCGGGGGTATACGAAGCACACGACTCGCGCGAGGGATGAAGAATAGCCTTACGCCGTTTCGAGTTCGCGTTCCATCTCCCGCAGCCGCTCGATGCGGTTCTCGGTCGAGGGATGGGTCGAGAGCAGTTTGCCAATCGCGCCGCTCTTGATGGGGATGATGAAGAAGGCGTTCATGTCGGCCTGCTCGCGCATGTCGTCGGTCGGGACCTTGTCCATCCGGCCGTCGATCTTCATGAGCGCGGAGGCGAGCGCCGATGGTCGTCCGGTGATGACCGCTCCACCCCTGTCGGCGGCGAACTCCCGGTAGCGTGAGAGCACGCGCACGAGCAGGAATGACACGACTCCCACGACGAGCGAGACGAGGATGGCGACGATAACCGGTGCGCCACCGCCCTCGCGGTCGCCACCGCCGAAGAGCCAGCCCCAGCGCACGATCATGAACGCGAGCGTCGAGAGGAACGTGGCAATCGTCATCACCATCACGTCGCGGTTCTTGACGTGGGCGAGTTCGTGGGCCAGCACGC
>CAZJHA010000043.1:0-12559 GCA_964545755.1 uncultured Halobacteriales archaeon
CCGATGGCCGCGCCCGCGAGCGCCGTGAGAGCCACCCCGGCTTCGAGCAGATACACCGCCGCGAACGCGCCGCCGAGCACCGCCACCCCGAGAACGCCGTGAGCGATGCGTATTCGACGGCCATTCGATAGATGGTCGCCGACGCTCTCCCACGCGACGAGCGCGCCGGCGGTCGCCCCGAGTGCTAGTGCGCCGTCGGCGGTCACTGACCCGAAGAGCGTTCCTGCGGCGACGACCGCCGCTACCCCGAACGCTCGCCGCGCCCGTCCGCGGGCGATTTTCACGACGACTGCGAGATATACCAGTCCGATTCCGACGCCGGCGAGCACGTCGATGAGGTAGTGAACGCCGAGTACGAGCCGCGCGAGACAGACGACCGCGATGACGCTCCCGGCGACGAGCGCGCGCCGACTACGCGTGCCGACATCGAGGACGACGGCGAGACCGCCCCAGACGACCGTCGCGGTGAGGGCGTGCCCACTCGGAAAGCCATGGCCCGTCGCGGTCGCGGCGTTGGTATAGGCCCCGTGCAGGAGTTCGGGCACGTAGCGCAGCGCCGACGCCTCGCCGGCCATCGGTGGGCGCGCCAGCGCGAAGAACTCTTTCAGGACGACGACGAGCGAGAGTCCGCCGAACGCGAGCGCGAGGAGCAACGCGCCCCGCTCGCGCGGGAGCGAAACCGGCGCGCGCTCGCCGAACCAGTACAGCAGCGTGAGCAGGCCGAGAACGAACCAGACGTCGGCCAGTTGCGTGAGCAGCGCAAAAACCACCAGTAGAACGTCGGGCAGCGCATCCAGCGCCTCGGAAACACCGAGGCCGCGCATCTACGAGCGGAAGTCCCGAACTCGCTCGGTGAGTCGTCCGGGTGCGCCGACGGCCGTGCCGACGAGTCCGACGAGCATCATCAGGACGTACAGCCCGAGCGTCGAGAGCCAGACGACGAGCATCGCGAGGATGGCCCACCCACCACTGAGATAGGCAAACGCGCCGACGGTCATCACAGTACCATAAAGCAGGACGAGATAGGGTCCCCAGCCGCGAGCGTGGCCGCGGCGCTGTCGTTTGCGGACGTACTTCTTCAGATCGCTTTCGAGCGTGTCGCGCTTGATGATGCGGTCTTCGACCTCGTCGGCGAAGGCGACGACGTCCTCGCGCAGCGCCTCGACGTCGTCGAGGGTCGCGTTCCGGTCGGCGCTGCCGCGCTCGTCGTGGTCGGTCTCTCGAACCGCCTCGCTGACCGTCGTCTCTGCGCCCGTCTCCTCGTCGTGGTCGGATTCAGTGTCCTCGTTCATGGTCTGCCTCCGGCTTTCAGTTGCGCTGCCAGCCCCTCGTCGTCCGTTTCGTCCGTTCCGCTCGCCCGTCCGACGAGAACGGCGTTCAACACCACACCGAGCAGCAGTATCATTCCGGCGAAATAGAGCAGCGTGACCAGCAACAACACCGCCCCGATGACGCCGTAGGCCTCGTAACTCCCGGCGTTTGCGGCGTACAGCCGAAACCCGATCTGGAGTATCGTCCAGCCGACGGCGGCAAAGAGCGCGCCCGGCAGTGCCTCCCGGACCGTCACGCCGCCGCCCGGCAGGAAATAATACAGTGGTAACAGCGTGAGCGACACGCCAAGCAGTGTCGCCAGCGTGCCGGCGAGACCGACCACCGAGACGCCCGCGACGGTCACGTCAACCGGCGCGAGCGAGACGAGTGCGCCGACGCCGACGGTGACGACGATGCCGAACACCACTGCGAGAAGCGTGAGAAGACCGTTCTTTATCTGGGTGGTGAGACCGGGCGATTCGCGCCCGTAGGCCCGGGAGAAGGCTGTATCGAGACCGCGAAACACCTTGAGCGCACTCCAGAGCAATGCGAGAAGCGAGACGACGGTCGCGCCGGCGGCCCCGTTTTGGTTGCTGATCGCCTCGGTGACGAGTCCCTGCCCGCTCGGCGAGAGCGCGCCGCCCGCCGTGGCGGCGATGCTGTTGGCCATCCCCTGCCCACCGATGACCGAGACGCCGACGAGCAACAGCAGGATGAGCGGAATCAGCGAGACGAACGCATAGTAGGCGAGACTCGCCGCGATGAACGTGATCTCCTTGTCCTGTACCTCCCCGACGAACGTCCGGCCGAAGGAGGTCACGCGCGCGCTGGCACTCACGACCGCGCATTCGACCGACGGGTATATAAATCGGCGGGAACCCGCACGGCTCAGCGGTTGATGGGAACCCACCCCTCGTCCGGCTTGACGCGGTCGGCCAGCGTCGCGTTCAGCGCCGCGCCGACCAGCAGGGCGAACCCTCCCACGTAGAGCCAGACGAGTATCAACAGTACGGCGCTCGCGGCCCCGTAGAGCTGCGGGAGCGTGGATATCGTGGCATAGTAGCCGAACAGCGACTGGAGGACGGTCCACGCCGCGGCGGCGACGATCGTCCCCGGCAGGATTTCGGCGAATTCGCTATCGATGTCCGGGAGGATGTAATAAAGTGGAACGAACACGACGGTGAAGACGCCGAACACGACGACCGGACCGAGTGTCTGCCAGAGTTGCGTATCGACGAAGGCCGACAGTACGACACCGCCGACCACCATCGCCACCACGGCGACGACCACGACGACGAACACGAGCACGACGTCGACGACCGCCCCGAGAAACGAGCGTTCGCCGTAGGTGCCGTAGATGCCGCCGAAAGCGGTACTGAGCGCCCGAAACAGCAACAGCGCGCCCCAGAGGAGCACGGCGGCGCTGAGTATCGTCGCCCGCTCTCCGTCCGCCGCGCCGAAGACGATTTCGCGCAACAGCGCGGCGTTTTCGGGTACAAGCGTGCGCGTCGCCCGCGTGACGGCCCGCATCGCCAGCGCGTCGCCGCCAAGCGCCGTGACCGCGACCACGACCAGTAGTAACAGTGGCACCAGCGAGATGAACGCGAAGTACGCGATGCTCGCCGCCGTCAGGACGAACCGCTCCCGGCGGGCGAGCGCGACGATGTCGGCGAGAACGCTCACGGCCTCCTCGATCCTCGACACGAACGCTGCTTCGGCGTCGAGACGTAAGTACCGCCCGCGCCGGGTGGGAAGGTCATACGTCGGACGGGACGGTCGCGGTCTCGATCTCTTCGACCGTGGCGTCGGTCTTGAACGCCGTCCCCCCGTAGTGCGCCCGCGAGGCCGCGAAGCCAGCCTCGCGGAGCCGGCTCAGGAACTCGTCCATCGCGCTCGCCGACCGGCTCCACTGCTTGCAGAGACGGTGTTGGTCGTAATGAGTCGGCGTGTCGAGTTCGCCTTCGAGCGTGTCGAGGAGGTCGCGGGCGCGGTCGGCGGTGCCCATCTCGTCGGTGATGCGCTCGCGGACGCGCGCGAGGAAATCGGTGTCGTGGGCCTGTCCAAGCCAGAGCGGGCCGGCGGTTCGCACGCGCCCGCCACAGGCCGGGCACGCCTCCGGTGGAGTGGCGATGAGTCCGGTCTGCGTGTCGCGGTGGAGACACGAAAAACAGTGATAGACGTAGCCCAGTTCGTCGAGGGCGTCGTTGGCGTCGCTGGCCCGTCGCGACAGCGAGAGATACGTCCGGACGTAGTGGCGGCTCGCGTGGCTCAGGATTGGAGCCACCCCGACGTCGTACCGGGCGGCGGTGCGGACGAGCGCACCCAGCAGGACTCTAAGGCCCATCTCGGCGTGGTACTCGGTGTTCTGGGGGACGGCGCTGTACGAGCGCACTCCGCTCGCCCTGTGTGCGCCACATAGCGGCGCGGTGTCGGTCGCGGTGACACAGACGAGCTGGCGCGCACCCCGGAAGGCGGCGTCGGCGAACGGAATCGGCGTCCCGAACGGGTCGAGGTCGACGATGTCGAAGCGGTCCTCCGAGAGCAGTGCGTTCGCGTCACGATTCACGACCGTTCCATCGAGACCGTTGCGAGAGAGATTTCTCCGACAGAGACCGGTTGCATCGGGGTCGCGGTCACAGAGCGTCACGTCGTAGCTCTCCCCTGCGGCGCGGACGCCACGGACGCCCGTCGCGGCGTGGGCATCGAGATACGACTCGCCGTCCTCGTGTGCGCGGAGCACCGCCACCGTGAGGTCGCGGTTGAGTTCCTGCTCGGGATTGAAAAAGACGCCATCGCCGATGCCCGCCTCCGGCTGTTCGGGCATCGTAAGGTCGATGCCGCCTTCGGTGCGTTCCATACACGGGGTGGGCGTTCGAGAGCGAAAAGCGGCCTGTCCTCGTTCGGACAGTCCTATTCGCCTCAGCTGGCACCGTCGGGTGCGTCGACGCCGATGGGAGTGGGAGTCCGGGGGTCGGCACCCTCGCGGACGTAGATGGCGCTGTTGATGAGGCCGAGATGACTGAACGCCTGCGGGAAGTTGCCCCGCTGCTCGCCGGTCTCTCCGTCGACTTGCTCGGCGAACAATCCGAGGGAAGTCGCGTACTCAAGGACGCTCTCGTAGAGGTCTCTGGCCTCCTCGCGGCGGCCGGCGAGTGCGAGTGCATCGACTAACCAGAACGAACAGAGGACAAATGGGTTCTCCTCGCCGGACAGTCCATCGTCGGTGTTGTAGCGATAGACGAGACCGTCCTCGGTCGCGAGTCGTTCCCTGACGGCGTCGATGGTACCCACGATTCGGTCGTCATCCGGTTCGAGGAAGCCAACGACCGGGAGCCGAAGCAGCGACGCATCCACGTTGTCGGTCTCGAACGAGCGGGTGAAACTACCCATCTCCTCGTCGAAGCCCTCCTCGAGCACGCGCTCTTTGATGTCCGCACGGACGCGCTCCCACTCGTCGGTCGGGGCCTCGTAGTCGGTCGCGCCGGCCATCGTCAACGCCCTGTCGATGGCGGCCCAGCACATCACCTTCGAGTAGACGAACTGTTTCGGGTCGGCACGGTCCTCCCAGATACCGTAGCCTCGCTTGTCCCAGACCTCACAGACGTGGTCGATGACGTCTCTGAGTATCTTCCAATTGTCCTCGGTGAGGGTCTCGCCGTACTGGGTCGTCTCGTGAACCGCCAGCACGAGTTCGCCATAGACGTCGAGCTGACGCTGATCGCTGGCGGCGTTGCCGATGCGCACCGGCGAGGAACCCCGGTAACCCGCGAGGTGGTCGAGTTCCTCCTCGTCGGGGAGGTCCTCGCCGTCGACCCCGTAGAATGGCTGTTCGACTTGGCCCGACTCGCCCTCGATGGCGTGGTCGAGACACTCCTCGAAGAAGTCCTCGACCTCGCTCGCGTGACCGAGTTCGTGCAGCGCCTGTACGGTAAAGGCGGCGTCGCGAATCCAGTTGAACCGGTAGTCCCAGTTGCGCTCGCCGCCGATTGCCTCGGGCAGGGAGGTCGTCGGCGCGGCGGCGATGGCGCTGGTCTCGCGGCGCATCAACAGTTTGAGCACGAGTTCCGCACGAATCACGAGGTCGTGCCACGGCCCGTAGAACAGACAGCGCTCCGAATCCGTACAGTGATGGACCCAGCCCCTCCAGAACTCGACGGTCGCCTCCAGCATTGCCGCGGCCTCAGCCGGTTCGAGCCGCTCGCGCTCGCCGTACTGACAGACGAACCAGACGGCATCGCCGGCATCGAGTTCGACCGTTCCGGTCGCCGTCGCGTCATCCACATCGAGCGCGACCGGGGTTTGACAGAACAGCTCCTCGTCGGTGGCGCGGGCGAGCACGCCGCCATCGACCGTCTCGACGGTCGTCTCGGCGCGCGCGTAGTCGAATCGTGGGGCGAAGGACACGTCCAGCTCCACAGTTCCCGCCTCGCACTCGACGCGCCGATAGAGGGCGTGTTCGGGGACATCGAGGGTCTGCTGCTCGCCGACGACCGGCATGAAGTCGGTGACGGTCGCCGTTCCGCCATCGGTCTCGAAGTGCGTTTCGAGCACGTTCGTCCGTTCGATGTACTCTTGTTCGCTCTCGAATTCACCCGTGGGTTGAATCGTGAACTGCCCACCGACTGCGGGGTCGAGAATCCCGGCGAAGACACTCGGCGACTCGATATGCGGAAGACACCACCAGTCTACCGTCCCGTCGCGCCCGACGAGCGCGCAGGTTTCGAGGTTACCGACGACGCCGTAGTCGCCGATGGGAAGGAAATCCATATGCAGGTCTCACGTGGTGGCTTCATAGTTTTCCCGACCATGAGACGCCACCGTTTTGTTCGCTACCGCCGAAATTTCGTCATGGACCCGGATTTCTCCGCACTCGACGAGAAACTCACGGAGTACGACGCCGAGGGCTACCTGCTTGATGCCGATGGCGAAGACCCCGACCAGCGCTACCTCTCGGGGTTCGTCGCGCCCGACCCCTTCATCACCCTCTACGATGGCGATACGCACCTGCTGGTGTCGGCGCTCGAATACGGCCGCGCCAAGACCGAGAGCCGCGCCGCGACGGTTTCACGCCATGCCGATTACGCCGACAATGCGGGCGGGCGCGAAGCCAATCCCGAACTACTCGGGCGCTTTCTCGACGACCACGGGGTTTCCTCGCTGCTCGTCCCGCCGCGCTTTCCGGTTGGAACCGCCGACGGTCTCCGCGAGCAGGACATCGACGTGACCGCCGAGGACGACGGCGTCCTGCTCGACATCCGTGCGGTCAAGACCGACGAGGAGATCGAACACGTCAGGGAGGCCCAACAGGTCAACGAACGCGCGATGGTCGCTGCCGAGAACGCCATCCGCGAGGCCGACATCGAGGACGGTCGACTCGTCGCCGACGGCGAACCGCTCACGTCCGAGCGCGTCAAGACCGCCGTCGAGACGACGCTACTCCAGCATGGCTACACCTCCGGCGAGACAATCGTCGCCGGTGGGGCCGACGCCGCCGACCCGCACGACGACGGTAGCGGCCCCCTGCCCGCTGGCGACCCCATCATCGTCGACATCTTCCCGAAAAGCAACAGTACAGGATATCACGCCGACATGACCAGAACGTTCGTGAAGGGTGAGCCGAGCGAGCGCGCCGAAGAGTGGTATGGCCTCTCGAAGGAGGCCCTCGAAGCGGCCCTCGATGTCGTCGAACCGGGTGTCACGGGCGAGGACGTCCACGATGCAGTCTGTGACGTCTACGAGGACGCCGGCGAGCCGACACTCCGTGAGGACCCCGAGACCGAGACGGGCTTCATTCATGGTACCGGTCACGGCGTCGGACTGGCGGTCCACGAGCTGCCGAGTCTGAGTTTTGATGGTGACGAACTCCAAGCGGGCAACGTCATCACCATCGAACCCGGTCTCTACCATCCGGACGTGGGCGGCGTGCGCGTCGAGGACTTCGTGCTCGTCACCGACGAAGGTTACGAGAACCTCACCGACTATCCGAAGCGGCTCCGCGTCGAGTAATCCCCACGGCCACTCGAAGGGGCTTTTGCCCGCCGCTGGAACACACATACAATGACCCTTCTCGTCGTCGGCGCGGGTACGATGGGCGAGTGGTTCGCCCGCGAGCTCGCCGAAGCCACCGCGGTCGCCGTCACCGACACCGACCCCGAGCGAGCCACGGCGGTCGCCGACCGTCTCGGCGCGACGTCGGTCCCCCTCGATACCGACGAGCGATTCGATACCGTGTGTTTCGCCGTACCGATGTCCGCAGTCGAGGACGCCATCGCCGAGCACGCGCCCAAAGCCGAGCGCGCGCTGCTCGACGTCACGGGCAGCATGGCCGAACCGCTCGATGCGATGGGGACGCACGCTCCCGACCGCGAGCGGCTGAGTCTCCATCCGCTCTTTGCGCCGGAGAACGCCCCCGGTCGCATCGCGGCTGTCGCCGACGCTCCCGGACTGGCGACCGATGAGGTTCGTGCGGCGCTCGCCGCCGAAAACGACCTCTTCGAGACCACGCCCACAGAGCACGACCGGGCGATGGAGACGGTACAGGCCGGCGCGCACGCGGCTGTGCTCGCGTACGCGCTCGCCGCCGAGGACGTCCGTGAGGAGTTTCATACCCCTATTTCCGGGCCACTCGACGAACTCACGGAGCAGGTCCTCTCGGGGCCGCCGCAGGTCTATGCGGAGATTCAGGAGCGCTTCGACGGCGCGGCGGCGGTCGCTGAAGCGGCCGAACGCATCGCCGCGGATGGGACAGGAGTCGAGGCACTGTACCGCGAGGCGCGCGACCGATGAACGACGACCAGCGCGAAGCAGTTCGTGCGAACGCCAAATATCTCCGCGAGGTGCGACCAATCGACCCCGAAGAAATCCACGAGTACGTCGCTGGCCAGCCCCATCCCGCCGTCGTCCGCGAGGTGCTCCGCGAGTCGGCCCCCGACCTCGGACTCGTCGAGCACGAGGACGGAACGTTCGTCCCCGTCTCCGAGGAACCAATCGAAACCGAGTTCGCGGGTGTCGCGGCGCTTCCCGAATCACATGCCAGAGCGCTCGAAGACCTGCTCGTTTCCGAGTACGAGGCCGGCTGGCCGACGGGCGAATCCGGCGAGCGCCTCCGCGAGCGGATTCGGGAGTTCAAGGAATCGTATTTCGCCGGCGAGGCGGTGTGCTACGACCGCGAGACGGCGCTCGCCTACGCCATCTACCATCTCCCCGACTACTATGCAGCCGTGCAGTACGTCCTTGCCGACCTCGCACGCGACGAGTTGCTTTCCCATCACCTCCGGGTGCTCGACGTGGGCGCGGGCGTCGGCGGCCCGGCGCTCGGTCTCGCCGACTTCCTTCCTACTGAGGCGCTCTGTGAGTATCACGGAATCGAACCGAGCGCCGCCGCCGACGCTCTGGAGGCGCTGCTCGACGACACAGGGAAGAACTTCCATCCGACCGTCCACCGCACGAGCGCCGAGGCGTTCGATGTCGACGGCGAGTACGACCTCGTCCTGCTGGCGAACGTATTGAGCGAACTCGACGACCCGGTGGCGGTCACGGAGCGCTATCTAGACGCGCTCGCGCCCGATGGCTCGCTGCTCGCCATCGCACCCGCCGACCGCGAGACCTCCATCGGTCTCAGAGGTGTCGAGCGCACGCTCTGTGATAATGGACCGGCGACGGCGTACGCACCGACCGTCCGGCTCTGGCCCGGTCACGCGCCGACCGACAGGGGGTGGTCCTTCGACGTGAAGAACGACCTCGATGTCCCACCCTTCCAGCGCCGCCTCGCCGACCACGCCGACGGGGGCGCGGCGTTCGTCAACGTCGACGTCCAGTATTCGTACTCGATTCTCCGCATCGATGGCACACACCGCATCGGGTTCACGCCCGACGCCGACCGGGTGGCGAAGATGGCCGAGAGCGAACGCCACGTCGCCAATCGTGTGGACTGTATCGCCGCGAAGCTCAGCCACTCGCTCTCGGAGGGCAACCCCCTCTTCAAGGTTAGCGACGGCAGCGAGTCGGTCGACCACTACGCGGTGCTCACCCGCGAGACGGCGCTCAATCGGGCGCTCTCCGATGCGGACTACGGCACACTCCTCAGTTTCGAGAACGTACTCGTACTCTGGAACGACGACGAGGCGGCGTATAATCTCGTCGTCGACGACGAAACGATTGTCGACCGAATCCCCCGCTAAGGCTCTATCCTCGGTCTGACCGGCGCTCGCAGCCGAATGCGCTCCGTTTGCTGTCTTGGACCGGCGGTCAACGGTGCGCTTTTGCGAGCGGCCACCACACACGACGTATGAATATCCTGCTGACGAACGATGACGGCATCGAGAGCACGGGGTTGGGGGTGCTCGCCGACGCGCTCGGCGAGTATGGAGAGGTGACGGTCGTCGCACCTGCCGAGGACCAGAGCGCCGTCGGGCGCACCCTCTCCAGTCGCGTCGTCGTCGAAGAGCACGACCGCGGCCACGCCGTTCGGGGCACGCCCGCCGACTGTGTGGTCGCGGGTCTCGGCTCGCTCTGTGCGGACATCGACCTCGTGGTCTCGGGCTGCAATCAGGGCGCGAACCTCGGCGAGTACACCCTCGGCCGTTCAGGGACTATCAGCGCCGCCGTTGAGGCGACCTTCTTCGACGTGCCGGCGATGGCCGTTTCGCTCTATATTCCCGGTGGCGACGTCGACTTCCGGGAGTACGCCGCCCGTGAGGACGAGTACGAAGAAGCCGTCCGTGCGACGACCCATCTCGTCGAAAACGCACTTGGCGACGGCATCTTCGAGCACGCGGACTACCTGAACGTCAACGCGCCAGTCCCGGCGGCCACCGACGGCGAGCACGCCGGGATGGAGGTCACCTATCCCTCGGAGGTCTACCAGCTGACTGCCGTCGGCGACGACGGCGACATCACGCTCCGGGACCGTATCTGGCAGCGGATGGCCGACGGTGAGATCCCCGACCCGGACGGAACCGACCGCCGGGCGGTCTTCGAGGGTCGTGTGAGCGTCTCGCCGCTGACCGCACCACACACGACCGAGGCCCACGACGCGCTCGCTGCGGTCGCCGAGTCGTACCGATAGTGACCACTATTCCGTGTCGAGAAGCCCGTAGTGGCCCGGTTCGTCGTCGCTTTCGGGATCGCCGAAACAGAGCGCGTCGGAATTTTCGACCAGCCACGGAATCGCCCAGTCGAGCAGGATTGCCTCGGTCTCGACGTCGAGTTCGGCGTCGGAATCGAGTCCCTGCAGGAGGCGGGCGATCTCGTAGACGGTGTACATCGTATCGGGGTCGAGCACGTCCTCGGGTTCACGGAACTGAAAGGGGCGCAGGCGGTCGAACGAGGACTTCGGGCGCGGCATGGAGTCGATACACGTGAGCAGCCTAAATCCTCGGCGGTTGCTCGGTGGTTACTCCGTGAGTAGGTCGCCAACGACGTAGTCGAGGTCCTGTTTCGACGGCCGCCCACGAAAGAGGGCGACGAACCCCCAGAGCGCCCCACCGAGCGCGCTCGCAACCGCCGCCAGTGGAAAGGAAATCGTCACGTACGTGGCCGCATAGACGAACCAGACCAGCGCCGTCGGAATGCTCGTCTCCCGGGGCACGGTCGAGCCGCTATCGAGAAGCACCGGCAGGGTGAAGACGATTTGAACCACCGTCGCCCCGAGAAACACTATCTCTGCAGACACCATACCGATACTGTGTCGCCTGGAACATTATTTTTCGCGGTTTGGAGCGGCGGAGAGCGGTGCGGTTTTTCACCACGCTTTCCGCTGAGCGAGTCGAAGACAACGTCGGGCAAAAAGTAGGATGGACTCGCCGGGACTGAGCAAACGCGCAGCGTTTGCGAGGGTCGGCGAGGGAACGAGGCGAGCGTAGCGAGCCGAATGGACTCGCCGGGATTCGAACCCGGGGCCTTCTCCTTGCGAAGGAGACGATCTGCCACTGATCTACGAGCCCACATCCGTCCTATCCGGGCGGTCCGCTTGTACCTTGCGTTTGTCCGCGACGCCGGCTCGTCCCCAACACGCCGAGACGGCCAGCGAGCAATCCGAGCAGAAAGCCGGTGAAATGCGCCACGAGCGCGACGCCCGGCGCACCCGTCAGCACTGTGACGGCGACCGCGAGCAGGCCGAAAATCGCGAGCTGGGCGCGCCGACTCAACCGCAGCGTATCGAGCACCGAACTCGACACCGGGTTGGCGACGACGAGATAGCCCAGGAAGGCGAAGATCGCCGCGCTCGCGCCGAGCACACGGCTTCCCGGCACCAGCGTGATTTGGGCGAGTCCGGAGAGCACACCGGTCGTGACGAAGAAGACGTGATAGCGAACGCTCGAAGTGAACGACTCGACGATCACTCCCACGAGGAGGAGCATGGCCGCGTTGCCGAGCAGATGTGGTAGACTGCCATGCGCATAGATGCTCGTCAGCAGCGCCCACGGCCGGAGCGAAAAGCTTGGTCCGAGCACGAAGAGAAAGCCCATCGCGCCGACCAGCCCGGCGATCCCCTGAGCGAGAAAGACGACCGCCATCATCGCAAGCGTCTGGGCGGTCGGACTGCGTGCGAGAGACGCCATATTCGAAACTATCGCCCGGGATGGAAAACGTCGCGGGTGAAATCGACCTCTCAGTCTTCGAGGACGATCTCGATGCTGACGTCGTTTGGCACCTGAATGCGCATGAGCTGGCGGAGCGCGCGCTCGTCGGCATCGAGGTCGATGAGCCGCTTGTGAACGCGCATCTCCCAGTGTTCCCACGTCGCGGTCCCCTCGCCATCGGGCGATTTTCGTGCCGGGACTTCGAGTTCCTTCGTCGGCAGCGGAATCGGCCCGCTGAGGTTTACCCCGGTCTTGGTGGCGATTTCGCGGACGTCATCGCAGATGTCGTCCAGGTCCTCGGGGCTGGTGCCGGCGAGGCGGACGCGCGCCTGCTGCATTATGCTTCGTCGACCGAGAGCACTTTGCCGGCGGCGATGGTCTGACCCATGTCGCGGATGGCGAAGCTCCCGAGTTCGGGAATCTCGCTCGACGGCTCGATGCTGAGCGGTTTCTGCGGACGCACGGTGACGACGGCGGCGTCACCCGACTGGATGAAGTCGGGGTCTTCGTCCTCGACGTCGCCACTCGATGGGTCGATCTTCGAGTCGATGGACTCGATGGTGCAGGCGACCTGCGTGGTGTGGGCGTGGAACACGGGCGTATAGCCCGACGTGATGACGCTCGGGTGCTGCATCACGACGATCTGGGCCTGGAAGGTCTCGGCG
>CAZJHA010000044.1:0-5144 GCA_964545755.1 uncultured Halobacteriales archaeon
CGCCGGTCGTCACGACGTCGGGATTGTCCTCGTAGTGGGCGATGAGGCGGTTCAACACCGTCGGTGCGCCACACATATAGGAGACGTCGTGTTCGCGCACGCGCCGGAAGGTCCCCTCGGCGTCGAACGTGCGCTGGCAGACGTGTGTCGCACCCGTCCCGGTGATGGCGTAGGTGTGGCCCCAGCCATTACAGTGGAACATCGGCAGCGTCCAGAGGTAGGTGTCGTCGTCCCGTATCTCTTTGTGATGGTTCAGTACGAGCGCGTGCCAGTGTTCGGTCCGGTGGGTGCGGACGACGCCCTTCGGGTCACCGGTCGTCCCCGAGGTGTAGTTGATGGAGGCGTCGTCGTCCTCCGAGATATCGGGACGGGCGGGCACGCTCGTCGGCTGGGCGGCGAGCCAGTCCTCGTAATCCTCCCACTCGCCGTCGATAGCGTCGGCCTCGTAGCCGACGAAGGAGTCGGCCGGTACCGAATCGCGTACCGCCTCGACGTTTTCGGCGTAGTCGTAGTCGGCGATGACGACATCCGCCGCGCAGTCATTCAAAATGTACTCGAAGTCGTCGGGTACCAGCAGGTAGTTCATCGGGACGAAGGTGGCCCCGATCTGGCTCACTCCATACAGGGTTTCGAGGAAGTAGTGGGTGTTCGGCGAGAGCAGCGCCACCCGGTCGCCCTGCTCGATGCCCATCTCGCGGAGGGCATGTGAGACCTGATTCACTCGCTCTGCGAACTCGCCATAGGTGTATTCGGTACCGTCGTGGGCGATGACCCCGGTGACATCAGAATAGAGGTCGACCGCCCGGTCGAGGAAGTCGGTGATTCGCATTTCTACCTTCATGAACTATCGGACATAGTTTGCGGGCGAGAACTAAGCCTTTTCGCCCCACTTTTTTAGACGGGGTCGCGCTCACTCACTCGTTCGCTTGCGCTCAACCCCTCGACCAAACACTCCCGCTCGCGCCTGCGGCGCTCGCGGCCAACCACGGCGAGCCACCGAGTATAACCGTCGGCGAGCGCTGGTGTCGACATGGCAGACACCGACACCGCCGTCGAGACGTTTCTGGACCGTGCCGATGCGGTCTTCGAGGACTACGAGAACGGATACACCGACCCCGATGCGGCGCTGGCGACGCTCGAATCGCACGTCGACACGCTGCGCGACGAGGTCGAGTCGTAGCGAAACATGAACAGTTATCGCATCTCCGGTCACGGGTAGAGGTATGACTGACTTCTCGGACCGGGTCGAATCGGTCGCCATCAGCGGCATCCGCGAAGTGTTCGAGGCGGCCGGCGGCGACGCCATCAACCTCGGACTCGGTCAGCCCGACTTCCCGACGCCCGAACACGCCCGCGAGGCCGCCGTCGACGCCATCGAGAGCGGCGCGGCCGACGGCTACACCTCGAACGCCGGCATCCCCGAGCTTTGCGCGGCAATCAGCGACAAACACGACCGGGACAACGACCTCGACATCGGCCCGGACGAAGTCATCGCCACCGCCGGCGGCAGCGAGGCGCTCCACCTCGCCATCGAGGCACACGTGAGTACCGATGAGGAGGTGGTCATTCCCGACCCCGGGTTCGTCTCGTATGCCGCGCTGACGAATCTCGCGGGCGGCGACCCCACCCCTATCGAACTCCGAGAGGACCTCACGATGGACCCGGAAACGGTCGAAGCTGCCATCACCGACGACACCGTGGCGTTCGTCGTCAACAGCCCCGCAAATCCCACCGGAGCCGTCCAGAGCGAGGCTGACATGCGCGAGTTCGCCCGCATCGCCGACGAACACGACGTGCTCTGCATCTCGGACGAGGTCTACGAGCACATCGTCTTCGAGGGGAGCCATCACAGCCCGATGGAGTTCGCCGACTCGGACAACGTCGTCGTCGTGAACGCCTGCTCGAAAGCCTACTCGATGACCGGCTGGCGACTCGGCTGGGTTGCCGCAAGCGAGCGCCGCATCGACCGCATGCTCCGTATTCATCAGTACGTCCAAGCCTGTGCGAGCGCGCCCGCCCAGTACGCCGCCGCAGCCGCGCTCTCCGGTCCGCAGGACCCAGTGTGGGAGATGGTCGACGCCTTCGAGAAGCGCCGTGACGTTCTCCTCGACGGTCTCGCCGACGCAGGTCTCGATACGCCCACGCCCGAGGGTGCGTTCTACGCGATGCCTGAGGCACCCGAGGGGTGGGTCGACGAATGTCTCGACCGCGGCGTGGTCGTCGTTCCCGGCGGTGCCTTCGGCGATGGCGGCGAGGGTTACGCCCGCATCTCCTACGCGACGGGTATCGAAGAACTCAAAGACGCCATCGAAATCATGGACGAGGCCGCGAACGCGGTTCGCTGACGTCCGTTATCGGTTTTGAGGGGGGGGGGGGCGGACGACGAATCAGATACGATTGCTCTCGATTGAGAGAAATATCGACAGAAAACAACCACCGACGGCGAACACGGCTCATACCCATTCGGATTCGTATCCATCCCGACACGGCACCTTCCCGTGTCGATCCGCACGCCCGCTTCGCTACCGAGCCACTGGAGACCTATATAGCAAAAAGACGTATACTGATCGAAATATATTGAAATTAGCAGCGACTATATAGCCAGTGGCGAATGGCTTTGGTGATGACGCGCAAAACGACACGACGCCGTGTCTTGATGGGAGTCGGTGCCAGTACGACAATCGGGGTTGCCGGATGCTTGGGAGGAACCAGAGGTAGTGGCGGTAACAATAGTTCCGGGGACGGAAGCGCCGCCAGTGGGAGCAGTGGGAACAGTAGTACCAGCGGCGGTGCCCAGCAGGCGGCCAGCGGGCCGCTGACCGCCGATGGTTCGTCGACGGTCTATCCGATCACGAGCGATGGCGCGGCAGTCTGGAACTCGAACCCGCCAGCCGACGACGAAGAGTACTGGGGACCGAGCCAGTACGGTTTCGATACCAACAAGCCAATGGCGGAGTTCTTCACCGGAATCTACGGCCTCGACCCGTATCAGGTCAACGTCGGTCTCAGCCACTCGGGCACCGGCATCGAGAAGGTCATGAACGGCCAAGTCGACATCGCCGACTCCAGCGCGCCAGTACAGGACGAACTCCCCGAGCGCGATAGCTACAAGAACTTCACCGACCACGTCGTCGGCGTCGACGGTCAGCCGGTCGTCGTCAGCAAGCCCATCTACGATGCCGGCGTCACCAAACTCACCGGCGAACAGTTGAAGGCCATCTACAAGGGCGAGATCACCAACTGGTCGAACGTCGATGGCTACAGCGGGCCTGACAAGGAGATTCAGGCCATCTGTCGGGCCGACGGCTCCGGGACGGACACCGCCTTCCGTGCGAACCTCTTCGGCAACCCCGACGCTCCCATCAAGTGCGACTCCCGTATCGGCCAGAACCAACAGGTCCGCACGACCGTCCAGCAGAGCGACAACGCCATCGCGTACATGGCGCTGGCGTTCGTCGGCGGCCAAGCTCCCGCGGTCGCGCTCGAGCTCGACGGGACGACCTACGAACTCGGGAAGAACCTCGGCTCGAAGGGCTACCCGCTCTCGCGGGACCTGCACTGCTATACCTGGAAAGGAACCTCGAAGAAGGAGGCCGCGTTCATCAACATGCTGCTGACCGAGTACGGCCAAAAACAGTTCGTCGAGGCCAACGATTACTTCAAACTCCCTCCTGACCGGCGCAAAGAACAGCGTAGCAAGCTCCCCGAACCCGACCAGCAGATCAACTACGGCGCAAGCGACAATTCGAGCGGCGACGGAAATTCGAGTAGCTAATTCCGATTGCATCGGTCCTTAGCGACTGATGTAATCGTTTTTCATTCATATGGCATCAATCAATACCAGAACGGCAACTCGCATCGTGCGCTCGGTGAAGACTGACCGGCAGGCGCTCCTCGCAGGGGGTACAGGTATCATCTGCCTCCTCGGCGCGTTCGTCGGCTTTCTCGCCGGGTCGACTCTGACCGCGGTGTTCGTCGCTGGCTTTCTCCTCGTCGTCGGCTACGGCTGGTACGCTCGACAGGCACTCACCGCCAAAGGACTCACGTTCCTGGCGACGGTCTCGACGCTGCTCACGATGGGTCTCATCATCGTGTTCGTCCTGCGCGAGGCGCTACCAGCGATTCGGTACATGGGACTCGTCGACCTCGTCTCATATACGCGCGCGCCGATGTGGGAAACCGGCGGCGAAGAGGTGTACTCGCTCGCACCCGCAATCGTCGGCACGGTCATCGAAACGCTGTTGGCGGTGGCCATCGCCGGGCCGCTCGGCGTCGCTGGCGCGCTGTTCATCAGCGAGGTCGCGCCGGGGTGGCTGCGCGAGATACTCAAACCCGGCATCGAAATCCTCGCGGGCATCCCCTCCATCGTGTTCGGCTATCTCGGCTTGGTCGTGCTCAACCCGTACTTCTCGTCGAGCAGTGCGTTCGGCCTGCCGGGACTCGGGAGCCTGCTCGCCGTGGGTCTGGTCGTCGGCGTGATGGCCCTTCCAACGGTCGTCTCGGTCGCCGAGGACGCCATTTCGAGCGTGCCCGAGTCGATGAAACAGGGCTCGCTCGCGCTCGGCGCGACCGACTGGCAGACGATGACCAGCATCACGACGCCCGCGGCCTTCTCCGGTATCTCCGCTGCCGTCTTGCTGGGTGTCGGCCGCGCGGTCGGCGAGACGATGGCCGCGACGGTGATTCTCGGCAACGTGACCGAACTCCCGACGCCCGTCTTCGATGTCTTCGACAACACGGTCACGCTCACGAGCCTCATTGCCAGCCAGTATGGCAACGCGAGCGGCCTCCATGTGAACGCGCTGTTCGCCGCCGGGGCCGTGCTGTTCGTGACCGTGATGACCATCTCGGTCGTCTCACAAGTCATCGAGCGCCGGATGGTACGCCGGCTCGGAGGCGAGCAATGAGCGAGTCCTACGAGCGAGAGTTGGTGAACGAGGGCGGGTCTACGTTTGAGCGGGCCAGCGCTGCGGTCGTCGGTCTCGGTGTGCTCGGCTTCCTGTTCGCCCTCGCGTCGGTGTTCGATGTGACGGGTTTCGGGACGGAAGCGTTCGGGATTGAACTAACGACGCTGTTCGGTATCGTGCTCTGTGTGACTGGTGGAGCGGTCGTCGTCCTCGGTCTCGCCTCGCGGCTCGGACGGG
>CAZJHA010000044.1:5244-12199 GCA_964545755.1 uncultured Halobacteriales archaeon
GAGTGGGCGTGGAACCCCGAAAACCTCGAAGCGACGTTTCACGCCCCGCTGGTCATGGGTTCGCTGGTCGCGCTGTCGAGTTTGCTGGTCACGTGGGCGGGCGCGAAGGCGAGCGTTGGGTTCGGCAGTCGCGGGCGACAGAGCGGTGCGTACCTCCTGATGGGGCTGAACGCGCTGGCGATGGTCGCGGTCATGGTAGCGTTGGTCGCGTTCGTCGCTATCAAAGGCGCTTCGAAGGTTCTACAAGGAATCGAGGCGGGGCTGGGGGTCGGACCGGAACTGTTCGGGATAGCGCTGCCCATCGACTGGCCGTTCGTGATGAACGTCTCGCAGGGCATCTACGTGGATGTTCCGGGCGTGCTGCCGGCGATCATGGGCACGGTCTGGATCGTCATCGGCACAGTCCTGTTCGCGGTGCCGCTTGGGGTCGGGGCGGCGGTGTTCCTCACCGAGTACGCCGAGCAAGGCCGGTTCACGCGCGTTGTGGAGGTGACGACGAACGGTCTCTGGAGCACGCCGAGCATCGTCTTCGGGCTGTTCGGAGCGGCGTTTCTGGTGCCGCGCTTCGGGAACACCACCTCGCTGTTGTCGGGGATTTTGGTGTTGGGGTTCATGCTGTTGCCGCTGGTGCTGATTACGAGCCGGGAGGCCCTACAGAGCGTTCCCGACGAGTACCGCGACGCGAGCGCCGCGCTCGGGGTGAGCCAGTGGCAGACGATTCGAAGCGTCGTCCTACCGGCGGCGCTGCCGGGGGTCATCACGGGCGTCATCCTCGGGGTGGGTCGCATCGCGGGCGAGACCGCACCGCTGTTGCTCGTGATGGCCGGGTCGCCGTTTCCCAGCGACACGCCGGGGGTGTTCTCCGCCTTCGAGTTCAGCACGACCCCGCCGTTCGTGACCAACGACGCGCTGCTGACCGCTGGCAGCGCGCTCCCCTATCAGCTGTATGCGACCATCTCCGCGGGCGTCGGCGCACAGGATGCAGAAGCGTTCGGCTGGGGGACGGCACTGGTCTTGCTGTTGGTCGTGCTGTCGTTCTATGCGGTCGGCATCGCGTTGCGCAAATACTTCAGAGGGAAGCTCCATCACGACTGAGCGGACCACCAATCGAGACGACTCATCGCCGGTCCACCATCGTTCGTCGGGTGAGTTCGCCGTGTTGGTTTCAGTGGCTGGTCGCTCGCTATCGACCAGACGAGCCTCGACCACACACCTATGTGACTGACGGTTCTACCGGTCGGCATGGCTATCGCACGCCACGGGCACGGGATTCGTGGCGAGTTCGCCGCGCTCGCCTCACAGGTCCACCCGGTGTTCATGTTGCCACCGCTGGCGGCGTCGTGGTTCGGCGCGGTGCTCGCGCCCACACTGGTGCCGCGAGTGGCGCTCGTCCACATGGCGGCGATGTTCTTCGCGGTCTATACTGCCCACATCAAGGACGGCTACGTCGATTTCTACGTCCGCAGCGAGGACGACGACCACCCGCTCACGATGGTCGGCTGCCGGTTCGGACTCGCGCTCTCGACGGTGGGGTTCGCGATCTGTACCGGCTGGCTCTGGCTCGTGGTCGGGCCGGGCGCAGCAGCCGTGACCCTGCCGACGTGGCTGGTCGCCTACCTCCACGCACCGCAACTCGACATGCATCCCGTCGGTGCAACGCTCGGCTACCCGCTCGGCATCGCGCTCGCCATCGTCGGCGGGTACTACGTTCAGACGGGCCAGCTCACCGCGTCGGCGCTCGCCTTCGCAGCCGTCTTTCTCGTGCTGCTGTCGGGCATCAAGGTCATCGACGACACGATGGACTACGACTACGACCGCTCGATCCGCAAGCGCACCGTCGCGGTGGTGCTCGGCCGCGAACGTGCCCGCCGGAGCGCCCACCTGCTCATTGGAGTAGCGCTCGTCGGTGTGCTCGTCGGCGCGTTCGTCGAACTGTTCCCGCCGAGCACCGCGCTCGCCGCCGTCGCGTTCGCCGTCGTCGCGCTCGCCACCCGGCGGCTCGAACCGCGGCGCGCGACCGAGGTGTTGATGCGCGGGTCGTATCTGTTTCTGGCACTCCTGTTTCTCGCCGTGCTCGTTCGACCGCTGTCGTGATTCGACGGACAGCAACTATCTCTCGCTCACGGAGGACCACAACGCCGAAACGTACGCTACGCGAACCACCTGTGCATGACCGACGACCAGCACGACGACCCGACGACCCACGCCGAGCGAGCGGTGACCGATGGCGGCACGGACGAGGCGGCCGAAACGCCCATCGAGAGCGATGTCATCGAGAGCGTCGCAGCAGACGAAAACGTGCCGCGAGAGGACCTCGCGGACGCACTCGTGGTGCTCAACGCCGCACTCATCGGCGAACATTCGCGGTACGAAGACGACTACGAGTACGTGAGCGTCGAGGGAGTCCGTGCATACCTCGTCGATACAGGGGCCTGGGAGCGGCTGCGTGACGAACACGACTTCGAGGACCGACTCGCAGGGGCCGCACAGCGGGCACACGCCGAACAGACGGAGCGGATGCTTTCGGCCGCCGACGAGCCGCGAGAAGATATCGATGCGGGTATCGTCATCGGTATCGATACGGCCGAAGTGATGAACTAATCGGCGAACTGTCAATCACACCGGCGGCATCTCCCAGCAGATGGAATTTTCCGGCTACGGCTTCCCGCTGAGCACTCGAAACCACCTCATTTGGCCGTACTCACGATCTTCACCACGTCGCCTTCCTCCAACTCGTGGTCATCGCCGATGCGCCGGTTCGAGCGCGCGTCCACGGCGTGGAGGTAGCCGTCGCCGATGTCGGAGTGGACGGCGTACGCCAAATCCAGCGGCGTCGCACCGTTGGGCAGCAAAAAGGCGTCGGGCAGGACGTTGCCCTGTCCGTCGGTCCATTTCGTCTCGTTCTGGACGGGATAGACAGTCATGAAATCGAGCAGGTCGTAGACGGCGGTATCGAGCGCGCGCTGGACGCCGGTCCCTCCATAGTCGTTCATGAGGCCCCGCAACTCGTCGAGGCTCGCCCGCTGGTCGTCGGTGAGGTCACCAGAGATGGAAAAATCGGCGTCGCCGGGGTTGTAGTCGATGGCTCCGCTCTCGACGCCACGGCGGAGCGCGAGCTCGCCCTCGGCGCTGGCCGGAATCGTCTCGCCCATCTCCTGGAGGCGCTCGACGTTGCTCTCGGGTGCGCTGTCGGCCTTGTTCGCCACGACGACGAGCGGTTTGGTGCGCGCTCGGATGTCGCGGGCGAGTTCGCGCCGGTGGTCGTCGGTCCACTCGCGCGGGTCCGAGGGATACTCGATATCGCGCAGCGTCGCGGCGATTGCCGCCTCGCTTGCGCCCACACCGGTGAGCATCTCGGCGAGCGATTCGTCGATATCGAAGCCCGGCGAACGGGACTGGCGCTCGACGGATTCCCAGTTGCGCGCGATGATGCCCGCGAGCCAGCGCTCGATCTCCTCGGTGACGAAGTCCACGTCCTCGGCCGGGTCGTGAGCACCGACCTCGACGGGTTCGCCCTCGGCGTTCGTGGCTCCCGAGGCGTCGACGACGTTCAGGATGACGTCGGCGCTCGTGAGTTCGTCGAGGAACTGATTTCCCAGTCCGCGCCCTTCGTGTGCACCCGGAACCAGTCCTGCAACATCGAGCAGTTCGACCGGGACGTAGCGTGTGCCGTCGTGACAGTGCTCGTCGCCACAGCGCTCCTCACGCGCGAGACAGGGGCAATCGGTGCGCACATGGGAGATTCCGCGATTGGGGTCGATGGTCGTGAAGGGATAGCTCGCGACATCGACGTCGGCCATCGTCGCCGCCGCGAAAAAGGTCGATTTGCCGGCGTTTGGCTTGCCGGCGAGCGCGAGCGAGAGCATGGCTCGCCTATTCGAGCGAGGTGAAACTGCCTTTCGATTCGTCGGGTTCGGCCCGCTCGCCGGTCGATTGCGCCCGCTGCTCGCCCGTGCTCGATTGCTCGAAAGTGCGTTCGGACGACCCCTCGGAGCGGTCGTCGCGCTGCCCGTCCGCCGAGCGGTCGGTGTCGGGGCGCTCTCGCTCCTGAACGATGGTCATCTCGCCGCGGGTGCGCATCGCCCCCTCGACGACCGCGCCCTCGTGGAGGCGGAGCTGTTCGCACGCGATGTCGCCGCGGACGTGGGCTTCGGTGGCAATCTCGACCGACCCGCCGCGGGTCGTCACGTCGCCGTGGACGGTCGTCCCCTGCTCGACGGTGATGGACTCGCGCGCCCGGAGGCTGCCGAAACACTCGCTGTCCTCGCCCACGGCGATGGATTCGGCGCGGAGGTTGCCGTGGAGCCGGCAGTCGTCGCCGACGCGGGCGGGTGTCGAGACGCGCCACGCATCGTCGCCGACGGTGGCGTTTTTCGGAATTACCAATGGTTGTTCGTCGTGGCCCTCGAACACCTCCGAGAGTACGTCCTCGGCCATGTCCTCTTCACCGAGATGGAGGAGGTGAGTGAGATACGTGAACAGAAAGACCAGCGTCGGGACCGGATTGCGAATGACGATCCAGCCGTTGGCGTCGAAGCCGTCGGTGATTTCGACGTCGTCGCCGATATCCAAATCACCCGCGACGACGAGCTGGCCGTCGATTTCGACGCGCTCGCCGATGTAGGCGTTCTCGCCGACGAGGACGTTGCCGTCGACCGTACACCACATGTCGAGCCGGCAGTCGGAACTCGCCTCGATGTCGCCTTCGAAGGAGACCTGCTCGCCAGCGATGACGTTCCGGCCGCGCACGCCGAGCGCTATCGTGCTCTGGGTGCCGATGATCACATCCGAACCGGTCACGATGGCGTGCTCCTCGACCGTCGTCCCGTCGGGAACGACGAGTTCGGCAAGCGGGTCCGAGCGAAACGACACACCGAGGTTCCGTGGCCATCGCTAATAAATCCCGCCTCCCGTGGTGAACGCGAGCGGCTTTTATCCGCGACGCACGTAGTCAAGGTATGACTGCGCTGTCGTTCGACGAGCAGGGTGTCGATGTCGTCTACGAAGGAACGGAGTTCCGCCTCGAACGCGCGCTCGTCGAGGACGCCATCGATAAGTCCTACCCCGACATCACCGACCACGAAGTGCTCCAAATCGTCGAGCCGAATCCCAATCTCTCGGGCGAGCCGAAGCGCATCGGCGACATCACCGCCTGAGTGGGATTTAAGTCCGCGCGCGAACTGTTCGGACCATGAGCGCGCTTTCGGAGTACGACCACCCCGCGTGGCTGACGATTGCCGGTACGGTCGCCGGGTACGGCGCGATTTTGTTCGTGATGACTCTCGTCCTCTTTTTGCTACCGTATCTGATCTTCGTGGCGCTGTAAGTCACATCCCCATGTCGGCAGCCGGTTCGGGGACGGGAAGGGCGTGTGGTGAGGTTCCCAACAACTCGGCAGCGTGGTCGAGCGCCATCTCGAACCCGTAGTAGCGTTCGAGTTCGTCGCCCTCTGTTGTGGGTCGAACTTTGAGCATCGCATACCCATCCCGGTTCTGTGCGATGGCTGCAGTCTTTCCATCCGACTCGAAGGCGAGCACGCGCTCGGTGTCGGTTTCGGTGTATCGAGCGGTGATACCGTTGGCTTCGGTGGTTTCGTCGGTCATTGTTGTGCGTTGTGTGGGCCACCGCAAAAACACGATGGGTCGTCTCCGGTGGATTTCCCAGGTCTGTGATGGGCGTTCTCAGAACCATTATGAGCGCGACCGTCGTCGATTCTCGTGATGTGCGCAAGCCGGAGTGAGAGCAGTGGCTGAAGCGGAGTCGGCAACCGAGTGCGCGGCGGGCACGGATATCGAAACCGATGACGGGACGGTAACGTTCACGCTCGCGGGCGTCCGCGAGGGATTCATTACTGGGTTTCCGGTCGCGGTCGGCGTCGCGGGTTACGGGGTTGTCTTCGGCGTCATCGCCGACCAAGCGGGGCTGAGCGTCGCCGAGGCCGCGCTGATGAGCGCGACCGTGCTCGCCGGGGCGGCCCAACTCATCGGCGTCGAACTCTGGGCCGATTCGGTCCCGGCGGCGACCGTCGTCGCCACCGTCGGTATCGTCAACCTCCGCTATCTCCTGATGGGGGCCGCACTCAGGCCGTGGTTTCGCCAGCTCTCGCCGCGGGCGGCATATGGAAGTATCTTCTTCACCGCCGACGAGAACTGGGCGCTCACCATCGGCGAACTCCGTTCGGGCAGCCGGCGGGGCGCGTTCCTGCTCGGCAGCGGTCTCGTGCTCTGGCTGCTGTGGGTCGTTTCGACCGTGCTCGGCGTGACCGCCGGCGACTTCCTCAGCGCGCCCGAACAGTACGGGCTGGATTTCGTGCTCACCGCCCTGTTCCTCACCCTTGCCGTCGGTCTCTGGGAGGGGCGCGAATCGATTCGACCGTGGCTCGCCGCCGCTGGCGTCGCGCTCGTCATCAATCACGTGCTCCCCGGCGAGTGGTACGTCATCATCGGTGCGCTCGCGGGAGCCGGCGTGGAGATGGTGAGCCATGAGTAGCGCGCTCGCGCTCGACCCCGCCATCGTCGCCCTCATCGCCGGGATGGCTGCCGTCACCTACGCCACCAAGGCGGGTGGTCTCTGGCTGGTCGGTCGCGTCGACCTTTCCGAACGCGCCGAGGCGGGACTCGACGTGCTGCCGGGTGCGGTCGTCGTCGCGTTCGTCGCGCCCGCGCTCGCCAACGGCGGCGTTCCCGAGTGGGTCGCCGCCAGCGCGACCGTCGCCGTTGCCCACAAAACCGGGAGCCTGCTGCTGTCGCTCGGCGTCGGTGTCGGCACAGTAGTGGCGGTCAGACAGATCGTTTGAAACCGGGTAGTCAGTCCAGCAAGTTCTGCGCGATGGTGTTGCGCAGGATTTCGCTCGTGCCCTCGTAGATTTCGTTGAGTTTCGCATCCCGATAGAATCGCTCGGCGGGGAAGTCCTTGGTGTAGCCGTAGCCGCCGTGAATCTGGATGCCCTCGTTGG
>CAZJHA010000045.1:0-12108 GCA_964545755.1 uncultured Halobacteriales archaeon
AATCGTCTGGTCATACCTCAACCAGCCGGCGTGTGGACCATAATACCCTCGATAGTCGTTCTCGGTAGCAACCGTTTCATCCGTGAACAGCCGCTCCTCGCGAACCGCTGAGGGCCCTCAACCGTCGGCTACCGACTCAGTCGGTCGCCAACTCCTCGCGGACGAGGTCGGCGGCGTTTTCGATTGCGCCGACCGAGGAGAGATAGCCCGCGCCGACGGTGGTCTTGAGTGCCTTCGCCGCTGTTCCCCGAAACACCGACGGGCCGACCTGTGCCACCGCGCCGTCGCCGATGCTGACCAGCCAGCCCGGCGCATCGAACCTGAATCGTTCCGGTCGCGGCTCGAATATCTCACTGCCCTCGTCGTGTTCGGTGAGTGCGACGATGCTCTCGGCGACGCTGCGTGCCTCGCGAACGGCGGCCGCGGCGCTCGCGGGCACCGCCGCCCCATCGGCATCCGTGACGCGCCCGGCGTCACCGACGACGAACGTGTCCCCGCCGAGGCGGAGCGTGTCGGGAACCATCGGGCGTTCGCCGGAGAGTGCATCCGGTCCACGGATACCACCGGTCCAGAGGAACTGGTCGTAGTCGATTGCTTCCGCTTCGCACTCGACCGTCGTGTCGGTGGCACGCTCGACCGCTCGTCCAGTGCGGACGACCACTCCACGATGTTCGAGTTCGTCGCGGACCGCCTCCTGGAAGTTCGCCGGGAAGCTCGGGGCGACGCTGTCGAGGCGTTCGAGCAGGAGGACCTCGCGGTCGATGCCCTCTTCGCGCGCGAGCGCGGTCAACTCGCCCGCCACCTGCACACCCGACAGTCCCGCACCGCCGACGACGACGCGCCCGCCTTCCGGGAGCGAGAGGAATTCCTTGCGGATGCGGGCGGCGTCGGGTAATCGTTTCAGGGGCGTGGCGTGCTCCTCGACGCCGGGCAGGTCGTGAAAGGCCGTCTCGGCCCCGAGACAGACCGCGCCGATGTCGTAGTCCACACTGCCGTCGTCGAGTTCGGCAACGTTTCGCTCGTGGTCGACGTCCGTGACGCGCGCGACGCGAACGGTCGCACGGTTCAGGGCGTCCTCAAGGGGGACCGTGATTTCGTCGGCGAGGGCCGGCCGGCGCACTACCCGATGGAGTTCGTGCTGGACGAGGTGGTCCGGGCGGTCGTTGACGACGAGGAGGTCCGCCGGTTTCGGGAGCTTCTTCTCCAGCTGGCGGGCGAGCGTGAGACCGGCGTAACCGGCCCCGAGAACGGCGATTCGCATCGTCATAGGTAGGGGGTCGTCGGTTAAATGGCTTGAGAACCCGCGCCCGGTCGGCGGCGTTTGCGGAGGCCAGTAGCTCTTTGTACGTCGGTTCGGTTGGTTGTCATATATCCAGCCGATCCGCTGGCACACGGGACGGACGCTCGTTGGTGCGTCTTCTATCGAACGCAATCGCCTACGTGGCCGTTCTCGGGGCGCTCGTCTCGGCGGCGATTCATCTGTTCCTCGCCCCGAGCGTGATGGGGTTCAGTCGAACGACGGGGATTCTGTTCTATCTCAACGGGCTCGGGTGGATCGGCGGTATCCTCGTCTTCTTCAGCCGGTTCTGGCGGCGCGAACTCTATCCCGTCGCCGCCGTCTACGCGGTCGTGACCGTCGTCGCGTTTTTCGTGATGAGCGGCGACCTCTCCGGGCTGGCTACCGCTTCGAAAGCCGCCGAGGTGGTCGTCGCAGTCGCTGCGGCCTACTGTTACCTATCGTGATCTCCGGACGATAGACCGTCAGAACAGCGCTTCGGATTCGTCGAGAACGCGCGCGGGACCGCCGACCTCCCACACTCGTGTGTCGACACCACAGTCGGAAACGGCGCTCTCGACGCGCTCGACGTACTCGACAGTGGTGTTGACGTAGACACTCGCGCCCGTATCGGTCGAGAAATATACTGGGACGCCGGATTCGCGGAGGTCACGGACCACGTCGAAGATTTCGAGCGTCGTAGGCTGCCAGTAGACCCATCCGGCGGGACCGGTCATCGTGGTCGCGGCCAGCGAGAGCGAATCGTGTTCGGCGAGTTCGAAGGTCCGCTCGAAGTCGCCCTTCCGAAGCGCGTCGCGCATCTCCGCGAGTTGGCCGTGGATATGGGCGAGGCGTGCCTCGAACATGTGGCTCGCCTCGGCCTCGCGGTGGGCCTCTTCGGTTTCTTTGTACGCCGGCACGAGCGCGCTCACGATTCGCAGCCCGTCTTCGAGGTCGGTCTCGATGCGCTCGGACCGACAATCCTCGTCGTTGAGGCCGGCGTGGAGGTCGGAAAACCCGCCCGTCACCGCGCGCGCGGCCGAAGCCGACCCGCGCCGTGCAACGGTCGAGATGTCGGGGAGGGTGAGGTCGAGGTCCGCCGCCGCACAGAGCGCCCGCGCCGCCGCCGCAAAGCCCGACGACGACGAGCCAAAGCCCACGTTCGTCGGGAAGTCGTTCGCACTCTCGAAGTGAACGGGGTTGTCGATACCCGCGCGCTTGCGCACGTGTGTGACGACTGCTTCGATGCGCTCGCGGTCACGTCCATCGACACGTTCGCCGTCGACGACGTAGCAGTCGCCGTCGAGTGATTCGTCGAACTCGACGGTCGTCGTCGTGTTGCTCGGAGCGGTACAGACGCTGATGGAGTCGTGGTACGGAAGCCGGAGGTCGGCGTCGCGCATCCCGTGGTACTTCACGAGGCCCTGAATCGGGTGGGCGCGCGCGGTGGCTTTCATACCCATTCGGCGGGCGACGCGCGAATAAACGTCCCGGAAAGCGCTCCGGGTCGAGTCCGATGGTCCAGCCGCTGAACCAAACCCCTCAAACCGCGCTCGGTCGGACATCGCTCATGGGCACGCCGCTCGACTCATGCGAGGCACAGGCCAACGAGGTCATCGACCGCCTCGACGCCGAGTATCCGGACGCAACCATCTCGCTCGATTTCTCGAATCGGTTCGAGTTGCTCGTCGCGGTCATCCTCTCCGCACAGTGTACCGACGAACGGGTCAACGACACCACCGACGACCTCTTCGAGACCTATCACTCACCCGAAGAGTTCGCGAACGCTCCACAGGACGAACTCGCGGCGGCGCTCGACTCCATCACCTACTACAACAACAAGGCGAGCTACATCCGCGAGTCAGCTCAGATCGTCGTCGACGAGCACGAGGGGAGGGTACCCGATTCGATGGGCGAACTCACCGAGCTTCCGGGTGTCGGGCGCAAGACCGCGAACGTCGTGCTCCAGCACGGCCACGATACCGTGGAGGGCATCGTCGTCGATACCCACGTCCAGCGGCTGACGCGACGGCTCGGACTCACCGAGGAGCAGCGGCCCGAACGAATCGAGGAAGACCTGATGGGGTTCGTCCCCGAGGGGCGCTGGCGGGCCTTCACCCATCTGTTCATCGCACATGGAAGAGCGACCTGTACGGCCCGCAATCCCGACTGTGAGGGCTGTGTGCTCGAAGGGGTCTGTCCGTCGTCGAAACTCGATTCGCCCATCGACCGTGCAAGCGGCGAGGAGTGGACCTGAGTCGTTTCGAACGATTCCGTCCCCTTTCGGCACGAAACGAGCAAACGGTCGCCGGAGGTTTTTATGTGGGCTGTGTCGACCCGCACGCAGCCCGCGGGCTGCACTGCTGCGCGTGGCATTCATCGTCCGGCTCCCGGCCGGGCGATCTCGTGTTCAGCCGATGAGGTAGCGCGCGACGTAGCGTGCGATACCCACGAGATAGGCCAGTAGCCAGAAGATGACGTAGCCGAAGACGCCGATACGTAGCCGAGAGCGCCAGTGGGCCATCCGTTCGGAGCCGATTTCGGAAAGGAGAACGTCCTTGTCGTAGTCGTGATAGAGGTTGTGCTCTCGCTTCGCCCGGAAGATGCGGAGTATTCCCGTGAAGCCAAAGGCGAGCAGCGCGTAGGCCTGTAATCCGAGGAAGGCATGTAGCGCGGACGCGCCGCCGAGCTGGCCGAACAGACGAGGGAGCATCCAGACGAGGAGTGGCACAGTGGTGAGCGTGAGTCCAGTGACGATGAATTTGAGGTGGTAGGTGAGCACGCCCCACGTCACGTCTTCAGTGTCGATCATTATCCACGCACCGTAGAGAAAGCACGGAAAGCTCGCCGTGACCAACAGCGCGACGACCGTCGCCACCGTCGCGTCGGCCAGCCCGAACATGCGTGAACTCGCCAGCGCGAGCGCTAAAGGCTGCCGAAACCCGCGCGTGGGCGGTCGGAAAGCCTAACCCGGTCGGCAGCGTACGGACGACGATGGCCGACTCCCGACCCACGGCGAACGAGGGAGACGAGCAAGCGGGCGCGAACGAAGCCGCTGCCGAGGCCACGACCGATACCGAGAGCCGCCCGGAGGCCGCGGATTCGACCGACCAGCTCCGCAAGCGGGTCGAGGAGGCATACGATTTCGACGACTTCGGGCCGTCGGACATGGCCGAGATGAGCGCCGAGGAGTGGGAGGCGGCCTTCGACGCCGACTCGTGGATCACAGGGGAGAAACTCCTCGCGCGCGTCGAAGCCGACCTCAGAAACCGTATCGCCGACCGGGAGGTGTTCGCCCGGCTCGAAGCCGTCGAGGGCGGCCTGCTCGCCTATTCCGACGAGGGCTACGCCGTCGTTCATCCCGACGGCAGCGTCGAGGGGCGGGGAACGGTGTTACGGGACGTCAAACCCACGGTTGCGCTCTGTTCGATGGACGAGTACGACGTCGCCGAGCCGCCGGAGGGCGAACTCCTGCCCGAGCCGGAAGCGGTCCCCGAGGGTGGCGGTGAACTCGGTAACTGGATGTTGCAGTTCGTCGCCGCCGCACAGCTTCTGGCCGGACTCGGTCTCATCGTCGCGTGGATGTTCTTCTCGGTCGAGACGCTGTTCGCACCGGTCGCCGGTCTCGTGTTCGTCCTCTTTGCCTTGCTTCTGTTCGTACAGGTGGCGAACGCGCGGCTCTCCGATAAGTTCCGCTCGGAGGAGTACCGCAATCGGCTTCGGGCGGTCGGCATCGGCTCCGACGAGCGCCCCGAATTCCTCCCCGAACGGTATCGCGAGCCGGCCGATAACCCCGCCGTCGAAGGGGACGTTGAGGGCGATTCCGCAGACGAGCGGGACGATTCGGCACCCTCCACGTAGCGTGCGATACCCGCATCCGGTGGACTTATGCGAAGCCAGTTCTGAGTGCGGGCACATATGAACAGGCGGGATTTTCTGCTGGCAGCAAGCGCCGCGGCGGGTGGCTCGGCCGCCGCCAGCGGAACCGCCGTCGCACAGCAAGGCAACGGGTCCGGCGGTGGCAACCGAAGCGGTAGCAACGCCACCGGCGGCAACGCCTCTGGCGGCGGTGCCAATGCGAGCGCTGGTGGCGGTGGTAACGCGAGCGCCGGCGGCGGAAATCAGAGCGCCGCGGGCGGCGGGGGCGGCGGCCCAACCCAGACCGTTACTGTGGGTCCCGGCGGCGCGCTGACCTTCGAACCCGCGGAGCTGACGATATCGCCGGGTACGAGTGTGGAGTTCACGTGGGGGTCGGGCGGCCACAACGTGAGTCCGAACGAGGGCAACTGGGGCCATCAGCCAATCGAAGACCAAGGTTTCAGCTTCACGACGCCACCCTTTCAGGAGACCGGCGAGCACGGGTACGTCTGTACGCCACACGAGTCGGCCGGCATGACCGGCACCATCATCGTCCAGGAGGGCGGTGCCAGCAGCGGTGGCGAAGAGGAGGAACCAAGCCCCGAGGAGATGGGCGTGGCGTTTCAGGCCCACTTCGTCGGTATCGCAACCCTCCTGATGATGGTGCTGTCGCTGATCTACACCTTCTTCGCCGTGAAATACGGCGAGTCGCCGAACGCGAAGGGGGGTGACTGAGATGTCCTCCTCGAACAGTACCTACGGCGACATCCATCGGTACGAACCGGCCAGAGAGAGTACTGCCGCGGCCATCACCATCGTGCTCCTCACCATCGTCGAGGTGGTGTTCGTCGGGCTGTTCGCCTACGGTCTCATCAACGGTTGGGGGACCGAGGAGGTCGGGAACATGTACCTCGGCGCGGTGTTGGCGATAATCTTCATCGACCTCGCCTTCGTCCTCTTGCTCTATCGCAAGGAGTTCCTCCCGGACGTGATGATCGTCAAGAAGCGCCGGCGCAAGTGGGAGGACCTCTACATCCGCGAAGAGCAGATGGAGGGCACCAGCATGAGCGGCAGCGGCGCGTGGGACAGTGTGAAACGAGCGGTCTACCCCTACTACAAGAGATAACAATGCCAGAAGACGAAGACAGCTATCCGAAAGAATCGGGACGCAGACGGTTCGTCAAGGGCGTCGTCGGCGCATCGGCGCTCGGGGCGACCGGCGTGACCGGCGCGGCCGGCATCAGGTACGCCACCACCTCGTCGGGGGCCGGTGGTGGGGCGATACAGTATTTCGGCATCGAGAACACCAGCGGACCGGCGCCGCGCGGCATGCCCCAGATACCCATCGAAATCGACTCGGATGGATACCTGAAGGGTGTCTGGCCGGAGGTGTCGACGGAGACGGTCAACAACGAAGAGGTTCAGGTCGCACGGACACAACTCGGTGGCATCACCTACTCCAGCGAGTGGTTCCAGTACTGTGGCGTCCAGACCTACTCCGGTATCCGACCGGACGCCGACCAGGACAACTTCTTTCGGGTCTCCGAAGCGGCCTCCACCACCTACGACTGGATGAGTGATTTGAGCGCCGGCGACAAGCTCAACGTCAGCGATTTCCAGGACTACGAGACGTGGGGCAACGACATCGGCAAGGCCGGTCTCGGCAAGCCGGCGATGGGACGGTGGCGGTCGGAGGACCTGCCCCCACAGGAGACGATTCCGATACAGGTGCTCAGAAGCACGCGCATCGAGGAGTTGGCCCAGAACAGCGAGAACTCCGAGTGGGTACGAGCGAGTACCCAAGACGGGTTCATCGCGTGGCTGAACAAATGCACGCACTTCTGTTGTGTGCCGGGATTCAAGTCCTCGGCCCAGAGCGCGACGTTCGGCGGCGCGAACGAGGTGTACTGTCCGTGCCATCAGTCGGTCTATGACCCGTTCAATCCCGTACAGCTCCAGTTCACCTCGCTTCCGCGGCCGGAGGACACGGGTAGTAGCAGTGGCGGAGGAGAGTAACTCATGAGCCTCGAACGTCCCGACGAACACGACCACGGCGGCTGGATGGAGCAGAAGGACCTGACGCCGGTCGAGGAGACGTATCTCACGGTCCTGATGTGGCTCGACAAGCGCCTGCGCATCGTCGACTATCTCGAAGTGCTGGAGAACCTCTACTACAAGGTCAACCTCCAGATGCCCAAAAGCCACACCGAGCAGTACAACCTCGACAACAAGTTCTGGTACTGGTATCCCCTGTACGCGCTCGGGAGTTTCTCGACGATAGCCTACGTCGTCGCCGCGCTCTCGGGTGCGCTGCTCGGCTTTTACTACGCGCCGGCGACCGCTGGCGACCCGTCGGCCGCGTACAACTCGCTGACGATGATCATGGTCGATCTCAACTTCGGCTTTTTCCTCCGCAGCCTCCATCGCTGGTCGGCACAGGTGATGACCGCCGCCGTGTTCTTGCATATGCTGCGGGTGTACTTCACCGGCGCGTACAAGGAGCCGCGCGAACTCAACTGGATACTCGGAATCGTCCTGATCAGCCTCACGATGGTCTTCGGCTACACGGGCTACCTACTGACGTGGGACCAGCTCGCCTACTGGGCGGGCCAGATCGGCGTCGAGATGAGCCTCTCGATTCCGCTCATCGGCGAGTGGGTCGCCCAGCTCATCTTTGGCGGGTTCGCGCTCGGGCAGGCGACGCTCATGCGGATGTATCTGTTGCACGTCTTCCTCCTACCCTTTGTCGTGACGTCGCTGATCGCCGTCCACATCGGCATCGTCTGGATGCAGGGAATCGCGGAGCCACACTAAGACAATGACGGACACAACCGACACCGACGACACAAGAGACGCCACCGAAGAGGTCGCAGCCGACGGCGCAGGTATCGTCGCCCCGGACGACGAGACGCCGACGTGGCGCGAACGCAAGGAGCGTCGACAGGGTCTCTCACGGCTCACCTACGAGTACTTCGAGCGCTCGCGCCGGGAGGACCAAGATTTGCGAAGCGAATCGAGCTACGTCGAACGCGACGTGCTCGCCTTTCCGACGTGGCCCCACGAGATGATCCGGAATCTCTCGCTGACGAGTTTCTTCGTCGGTCTCATCCTGTTTCTCGCGGCGGCGCTCCCGCCGCATCTCGGTGCGCCGGCGGATCCATCGACGACGCCGGCGATCATCCTGCCGGACTGGTATCTCTACTGGTCGTTCGGACTCCTGAAATTGGGTCCACTGAACCCCGAAATCGCCATCCTCGGTGGCGATAAGCTCATGCGTGATGCGACCTACGGCGTGCTCGCGAACCTCGTCGTAGTCGGGTTCATCGCCATCGTGCCCTTCCTGAACAAGGGGAGTGCGCGCCGACCCGTCGAACAGCCGTTCTGGTCGGCCGTCGGCGTCTTCGGCGTCGTCTTCGCTGCGATGATCAGCGGCCTGTCGATCAAGAACCTCTGGCCGGCGTGGATCAACGTCCACCTGCTGTTCGACATGACGTTCCTCCTGCCCTTCGTGGCCGGGTTCATCACGTACGGCATCCTGAAGGCGATGCGTGAGGGATATATGTTCGAACTCAACCGGCGGTACTACCGGCTGCGACCGCCGCGGTGAGCGACGACAGCGAGGGCGCGAGCGAATCGCGCGAAATCGTTGTCCCGCTGCGCGCCTACAAGGCGGTGACGGTGTTCTCGACGCTGCTGGCCATCGTCTGTGTCATCCTCGGCTTCGGCTTTCTCGACGCCGCTACCGGCGGTGCGGGACCGCTCTCGGTACTGTTCGAGACCATTGGGGTGGCCGACGCCGGTGGGAGCGTCTTCACGCTCGTGAGCGCGCTCGTCGGCATCGGCTTCATCGCGCTCGGAGCCGGCATCTACGTCCTCGGCACGCGCTTTCGTACCGCGGGGATGGGAAAGGCTCAAGACGACAGCGGCGAAGGTTCGGACAATGAGTGACGAATTCGCCAAGGGTCTCGTCGTTCTCTGTGGCGGGCTGTTCGGCTGGATGGTCCTTTCGGGCTGGTACACGACCGAGAGTTTCGAGAGCACGCAGCTTATCGCGGAACCCCCGACGGATCCTGCAATTTACGGCAACATCGCGCTCACGCTGCGCGAGGCGCTCTTTTGGTTCGCCATCTTCGGTGCCATTACGTTCTGGGTGCTCATCCCGGCCGGTCGGCAGGCCCGCGCCGCGTGGCGTGACCGCCGTTCCTCGAACTGATCACCGAGTCAGCGACCGTCCGTTCAGTAGTTCTTCTCGGCGAGAATTTCGCCGTCCGGATTCGTGACGGTCACGGTCCCGCTCTGGGTCGATGCGGGTTCTGCAAACTGTGCGCATCGCGTGTGGATTGGAGGATAACGATTCGCCACTCTTTCGGAGCATTCCTTGCGGGCAGTCGCCACCGTGAGTTCCGCGCCGGGGATGAGTTGGAGATTCGAGATTTCGTGCTGCTGTCCGGTGTCGAATCGCACTACTGTCCCGGCCATGTCGAGCGTCGCGTCGCTTTCGTTTGTGAGGGTTGGCTCCGGCCGGAATCCAGACCCCAATCGGTCGACAGCTAGCGTTATGTCGCCCGGCTTCGGCGTGCGAATCGGATATGGCCGTTGTGTCTCGGCCGTCCCATCTCTCCCCTCGTCGGTCAAGTCGGTGGTGCGGACGCCGGTCCCGGTCCCGGCCGTGGTTCCATCCGCCGAATCGCTACCGCTCGGACCGGCCGCATTCCCCATACAACCGCTCGCGGCGGCCAGCGCCGTCACGCCGGTCAGCGACAGAAACACTCGACGGTTCATTGGTCTGCCATTGGTGTTTCCCAACAAATATTTTGTGGAGGCAGCGATAGGGCGAAGCGGGCGGTTGGTCTCAAATCATGACGTAAACGAGAGACCGCACCGTGCCACAAACCTCCCAAACCGATTCGCTCCGTCGGTCTTCGACCTCACTTCACCCATCCCTCGCGCGAGTCGCGCGCCTGCGGCGCACTCCCGCGCGCCAAACCGTAAACCACAACCAAACAACCGCAGAATCAGACGACCGCGTTCCACAGCGGGGCGACGACGAAGAAGAGGCTGATGTAGGCCGCATAGAGCACCACGAGCACCGAGGCGGCGATGGCTCCGTTCGGCCGGCCGATTTCGCGGTCGTTGCGCGCCTCGACCCGTCTGGCTTCGAGTTCGAAGAAGTCCGTGATGAACATCCCGACGACGAGCACCGACAGCACCATCCCGGAGTGGAGTTCGACGGTCCCGAGATAGAACGAACCGAGGATGAGCAGGAGCGTGGTGGCAATGTGGGTGGGGTGCTGTTCGATGGCGTCGGCTCCTTCCTCACGAGCCTGTTCGACGTTCGAGCGGTGTGAAATCCCGCGCGTGACGACGTTCGCCACGGCGAGGACGACGAGCACGTACACGATGGCCGGCGGGTGGCCGCTGCCGAGGACGGCATCGACCGGGCCGAACAGCGAGAGTGGATACATGGGCCACCATCCGACGCGACTCCATTAGAAGGTTTCTCATTCTGGGTCCGATTCAAGAGGTGAGACGACCGGCAGTGTCCCCGCCCGCGCCAGCCCCACTGGTGACCCCGGTTCGACCGTCCCGACCACTCGTCCGTCGACCAACAGCTCCACGTCGGCGTCGTCGCGCTCGACGGTGAGCGAAAGCCGCGATAGTGGCAGTACCCAGTGGTCGGGATCGGTGGCGAAGGGTGAAATCGGTACCACAGTGAGAACGTCGCTACCGTGGACGACGACCGGCCCGCCGGCGGCGTGTGCGTACCCACGGCTGCCGGCCGGCGTCGTGACGGCCACGCCGTCGGCACGGAACCGCGCAATCGGCGAGTCGTGGGCGGGGCTATCGAGGGAGAACTCCGAGATGGTCGCCGCTGCCGCCGTCGAGAGGGCGACGTCGAACAGCGCGTGGACGGACTCGTCGGTCGTCTCGACGGCCACGAGCGGACGTTTCTCGACGGTATACCGCCCCACGAGAACCCGCTCGATGGCCGCCGGCCGGATTCCGTCGGCAGCGACCGGGAAAACCGGTGTGGAGACGTCCGCGGTGGCGAGGTCGGCAAGCGCGTCGCTTCCGAGCGCCATTGCGAAATCCGCGTCGGCAGCGGCACCAATACCGGCTTCGACGACGCCGCCGGCAGCCCGGACCGCCTCGGCGATATCGGCTGTCTCGCCATCGAATGGGAGAATCGCGACGGTCGGTCGGTCGTTTCCCTCGGCCCGTTCGCCCTCGCTCATCGCCGTCGATTATGGCCGCCCGGCCAAAAGACTGCGGGCTTGTGGCAACCTTCGCGCCGGTTCGTTTCGCCGTGTCGGGAAACGCTTTAGCAGCCACGGCCGCCATCTCGCCGTATGAGCCTTGCCGTCGAGACCCCAGCGCCGCCGACGCTCGACCCCGGCGTCGATGCCGACGCCTACGAGGACGCCGACGTGGGTGGTGACGAATATCGCCGCGAGGACCTCGAAACCTTCCTCGAAGCGGGTGCGTGGGCGGAGGCGTTCGAGCGCTGGGCCGCAGATACGGAAATGACCGAACGTGAGTTCGCCATCGTCCGCGACCTCGGACTGCTCGACCGGTTCGATTTCTTCTGGGACGACTTCGCCGACCGGGTGGGCTATCACGCCCCCGGCCTGCCTGAAGACTGGAAGGAGTGTAACGTCCATCCCGACCTCGATTCGTGGGGGGCGGTTTCGTCGATCAACGCCGGTCTCACCGAACTCGGCCAGCTCGTCTGTGAGGTACTCAAAGACGACTACATCGACTGGGAAGCCGATTACGAGGCTCCCGACGACCTGCCCGATTTCTGACGCCAATGGTCCCACGAATCGTCCGAGCGGTTAATGTCCCCGGCGGCGAACGGCCGGTATGAGCGAGACGGTCACTCCACCGAGCGAACGCGAATGCGAGCTGTGTGGTCGCCGCGACGTCTGGGACGCGACGGACGAAAACTGGCGGGTCGTCGAGAACGGCTCCCG
>CAZJHA010000046.1:0-12107 GCA_964545755.1 uncultured Halobacteriales archaeon
AGACAATCCGGGAAGCACCGTGATCACGGTGTGAGTACTATTCTATGACGCCCTCACTGACAGGGCGAACTGGGCAATCGCTCATAGAACGAATCCGAGAATTGCGAAGGCCAAACCTAACAGAAATATTAAAAGAATGAGCATGGTAAACCACTCCCGACCGTTGCCCCGAATGCTCGGCGTTTCAGATGGATAATACGGCGAAAGCTCATTATTTGGATTTGAGTCGCTGTCAGCCATGAACACAGTTCGTTTTGCAGGAGTGATGACGGTTGGGGGACCAGAAGTCAGTCAGGATACGGAATGAAGCCGCTAGCAAACCGATATTGTGGCTACGATTCGCTTCGAGCGTAGGCTGCTACGCCAATCCCGGCGGCGACACCGAGTATTCCACCAATCCCGCCAATCCGCACGCTCGCCAGTAGCTCGGGCGCGGTGAACACGACCGCGACGACCACGAGCAGATAGGCGACGGCCGCACCGGCGACCGCGAGAGCGTGCTGGCGGAGGTGGGCGTACTGTTTGCTTTGTAAGGCGTCCATTCGGTTCGTGAGGCGGTCGTCGGTCGCGCCGATACGATGGCGGAAGCCATCGAGATTGTCGGTAGGTTGGGCGGGCGAGCGCGCGTTTCAAACAGTCACTTCGGTTTCGACCGCGATGCCGCAACCGCACCGACGACTGGACGGGTTTTTGTCGCTCCACACCACACGACCACACAATGAGTACGGAGCACGCCGCCCACGACTACGAGGAGTTGGGACTCGTCGCCGGACTGGAGATTCACCAGCAGCTCGACACCGACTCGAAACTGTTCTGTGGGTGTCCGACCGACCGGCGCGAGCCGGAGGAATCCACTTACCGATTTCGGCGGTATCTCCACCCGACGAAGAGCGAACTCGGCGAAATCGACGTCGCCGCACTGGAGGAGGCGAGCGTCGAGCGCGAGTTCGAGTATCTGGCCTTCGATTCCACATGCTTGGTCGAGGCCGACGAGGAACCTCCTCACAGAATCGACGACGAGGCCATCGAGACCGTCCTCGAAATCGCCGCCCTGCTCGACATGACGCCCGTCGACGAGGCCCACGTGATGCGGAAAATCGTCGTCGATGGGTCGAACACGTCGGGATTCCAGCGTTCGGCGCGCGTCGCCGGCGACGGCGAAATCAGCACCTCCGAGGGAGCGGTTGGCATCGAAGACATGGAACTCGAAGAGGAGAGCGCCGGGCGAGTCGAAGAAACCGATTCGGGAGTGCGCTACGCGCTCGATAGGTTGGGAATTCCGCTCGTCGAAATCGGCACGAAGCCGGATATCTCCTCGCCGACACAGGCAAAGGAGGCCGCCGAACGCATCGGCATGCTGTTGCGCTCGACAGGAGAGGTCAAGCGCGGTCTCGGCACCATCAGACAGGACGTCAACGTCTCCATCGCCGAGGGCGCGCGCGTCGAACTCAAGGGCGTCCAGAGCCTCGACGATATCGACGACATCGTGGCGAACGAAGTTCAGAGGCAGGTCGCACTCCTCGATGTCCGCGAGGAACTCGACGAGCGAAAGGCGAGCGTGGGTGAACCTGTGGACGTTTCCGAAGTCTTTGAAAACACCGACAGCGGTCTCATCGGCGGCGCACTCGACGGCGACGGGCAGGCGATGGCCGTCAGACTCGAAGGCTTCGACGGACTCGTGGGCCGGGAACTCCAGCCGGACCGCCGACTGGGCACCGAGTTCGCTGACCATGCCAAACGCCACGGCGTCGGCGGTGTCTTCCACACCGACGAACTTCCGGCCTACGGCGTCACCGAAAGCGAAGTCGAGACACTCCGGAAAGCGGTCGCTGCCGACGAAGAGGATGCGGTGGCGATGGTCGCCGCCGACCCCGAGAGTGCAGAGGCGGCCATCGAGGCGGTCGCCGACCGTGCACGGGCAGCCATCGCGGGCGTGCCGGAGGAGACTCGCGGGGCGAACGACGACGGCACGACCCGGTATCTCAGGCCGCTCCCGGGTGCGGCGCGGATGTATCCCGAAACCGACGTCCCTCCTGTGGAACTCGACCTCAAGGGCATCGAGACGCCCGAACTCCTCACCGAAAAGGTCGAGCGCTATCGGTCGGAACTCGGTCTCGACGCCGGCCTCGCCGAACAGGTCGCCTACGGCCGGCGGATGAGCCTGTTCGAGGCGGTCGTCGAGCGCGGCGTGGACCCGACCCTCGCGGCGGGCACAGTGGAAAGCACCGCGACCGAACTCCGGCGCGACGGTGTCCCAATCGAGGACGTGAGCGACGAGCGCTTTCTCTCCCTGTTCGACCTCTATCAAGAGGGCGAGGTGACGAGCGAGGGCCTTCCCGACCTGCTCGCAGCGATTGCGGAAAATCCCGCACTCTCGCCGGCCGAGGCCGCAGAACGCGAAGGACTCGGTAGTGCTGGTGACGAGGAGGTGCGCGAGACCGTCGTCGAGGTGGTCGAGCGAAACGAAGAACAGGTGCGAGAGCAGGGAATGGGAGCGTTCTCGGGGCTGATGGGTGAGTGCATGGGCGCGCTTGCCGGCCGCGCGGAGGGTGACGAGGTGAGCGAACTCCTGCGCGAGGAGATTCAAAAGCGAGCCTAAGTCGGTCACTCGCTGTCGCGGTCGGGACTGAGAAACGCCGGACGCAGGCCGCCAAGCGCAGGAACGGGGAGCACGCGCTCGGGGGCGATGCGTCGGGAAATCCAGTAGGCAACAGCCACCAAGACGACCGCGAAGGCAGCGTCGGTCAGCCAGTGAATCCCCAGATAAAACGTCGAGAGCACGATGAGACCGGCGAGCGCGCCCGCGGTGACGGCGTATCGCGGTCCGGCCTTCCGGGCGTAGAGCGCAGCGAGCACCGACAGTCCTGTGTGGAGGCTCGGGAACGCCTTGACCATCGTATCTGTGGCGAGCATCCCCGCTCGAATAATGGGACTCACGTCGAAGATGAGCGGCTGGACCGCCACCGCCGGATAGAGCGCCGGAATCTCGACCGGAACGAAGACGAAAAACGGCACCGCCAGCAGCACGAGGACGACGTACGCGAGCGCGTAGCGCCGTGCCTCGCGCTCGTCGTGAGCCTTGAGTTTGAAGTACGTGAACAGAACGATGGTGGGAAACCCGACGAGGTACGCGGCGGTGAACATGACGGTGAGCGGCTCGCTCGCCACCGATTGGAAGGCGGCGACGACGGTCCCCTCGAACTCGTAGATGAGCCATGTAAACGTTTGGTCGGCGTGAAAGCGGTGGGCGATGGTGTTGACGCCGTTGGTGACGAGCCACGCGACGCCGAGGTACTTCCAGTCGGTGTGGAGGAACTCCCTCCCGAACGCCACGGGGTCGAGCCGCGGTAGGAAGACGACCGCGCCGAGGACCATCACGAACAGCGTGCCGAGCGCGACCGAGAGCGTGTACGCCGTCGTCGGCGAGACCGCGAGCATCGAAGGTGGATGGACGGAGACCGCACAAAGCCGTTGTGATTCGGTGCCCTCGACGGACGATTTATTAATCGCCGTCGGCTATCACGGCGTGTGCTCGAGGTGGTATCGCTGCCCGTGTGGCTGGTCGGGATGGCGCTCGGAGCCGGTTCGCTTCTGGTCGTCGCCGGCGCGTTCGTCCTCGGCACGCGGCTGTACCCGACGGCCGCCGTCGACGACACTGACCGAAGTGATGGCGAGCAAAGCGGCGACGCGAAGCGCCGCCGAGAAATCCGCCAGTACCTCGATACGATAGGCGAGTCGTTCGTTGAGAATCGCTCCGTCGAGAGCCAGCCGGTCGCCTTCTATCTCCCGGAGCGAGACGTCGCCATCACGTTCGACGCGCGGTCGTACTATCGCCTCCGGCGCTCTCCAACCCACGCCGTGCTGGTCGAGCACGAGCTACCGGGCGTGCATCTGGGCTCGCGGCTGCCCTTCGAGACGCCCGACCTCGATGTCGAAGAGGGCGAGGTCCACCCCGCGAGCGCCGCCTTCGCCGTGCTCGGTCTTCCCTCCGGGGCGAGCACGCGCGAGGTCACCGCCGCCTACCGCGAGAAGATCAAACGCGTCCATCCCGACCACGGCGGCGACCACGAGGAATTTCAACGCGTGCGCGAGGCCTACGCGACAGCGCGGGAACACGCCGGCTAAACGCTCGATACCTCGTCGGCGACGCCGTCCCGCAGCACGGCGGTCACTTCGCCCACGCGGTCGCTCGTGACGACTACCCACGATCTAGCTCGCGACTGGCCGCGTGGTCGTCTGGGGAAACTCGGGCGACCGCCATGAAACTCCTATCGTGACTCGACCGCACGCCCGAGGCTGTCTTCGGCGACGAGCAGCGTGTTGTACAGCGCCGTACCGAGGAAGCCGACGAGACCGAAGACGAGCGCCGGCGGCAGACGGCCCTGTCCACCCACGGACACGAGGTAGCTCACGAGCAGGCTGCCACCCGTGGCGGTGACGTGGACCATCGAGGCGACGAGGGGTCGCTCGCCCTCCGGGCGGCGCTGTTTGGTGAGAAACCCCTCGAAGGCGACGACCGCGAGCAGCGCCATCGCGACGAGCGCACCGCCGATGTACAGCGCGGTCCGGAGGATATCGGGCGCTCCATAGTGGGCGATGAGGATCGCGCCGCCGCCCCAGACGGTAAGCGTATATCCATACGCTTTCGATTCGGCAACGAGATTGCGAGCGAGCCGCTTCGATGGCTCCATTCGATACTCACTCGCGCGCTCGGTGGAAAAATCATCCGGTCGGCCAATGCAGGCCCGTTTCCCGCCGGTCGAACCGCGCTCGCCGAACACCGACGGAGTTTATGCACGCCGGCGAGGTAGCCCGCCCATGAGTACCATCGCCGAGCTGTCGATTCCGGCCCCCGAGTTCGCGCTGGCGGTCACGCTCGATGCGCTGCCGCACGTGAAATTCGAAGTCGAACGCGTCGTCGCCCACGAGGGCGACCGCATCATGCCGTTCGTCTGGGCCACCGGCGAGACCGACCGCGAGAGCCTCGACGAGACGCTCTCGGCCGACCCGAGCATCGAGAGTTTCAGCGAACTCGCCACCTTCGACGACGAGTGGCTCTACCGCATGGAGTGGGTTGAGGACATCCGCATCGTCCTGCACGTCCTGCTCGACCAAAACGGAACGGTGCTGAACGCCGACGGCCGCGACGAGGAGTGGGAGTTACGACTGCTCTTTCCCGACCGGGATTCGCTGTCGGCGACCTACGACTTCTGTCAGGATGAGGGCCTCTCGATGACCGTCGAGCGCATCTACGAACTCGGTGGTGAGAGCCGCGACCGCTACGGACTGACCGAGCTCCAACACGAGACGCTCGTCGCGGCCGTCGAGGCAGGTTATTTCGACATCCCCCAGGAGTCGACGCTCGACGACCTCGCCGACGAACTCGACATCACCCATCAGGCGCTCTCCGAACGGCTCCACCGCGGCCACAAGACGCTTATCGAGAACGCGCTCATCGTCGGCCGAATGGGACGCTGACCCCCGAACTACCGTGAATCGAGCACCGCACGGGCGGCCGCGCGACCGCTCTCCATCGCGCCGTGAATCGACGACCAGTTCGTGTAGTCGCCAGCGAGATAGACCACCCCATCGGGTGCGTCCGTCGCCGGGAGGTCGTGATAGAAGCCCGGCGGCTGGGCGAACTGCGCGAATTCGATGCGGTCGGTGGCGAGGAGTTCGAGGTCGTCGAACCGTCGTTCGGGGTACCACGCCACGAGTGCCTCGCGCACTCGCTCGGCCAGCTCCTCGTCGCTCCGTTCCTCATCGCCGAGAAAGGTCGCGCTGAGCAGCTCGCGGCCGGCGGGGGCGTACTCGGGGGCCACAGTCGAGAGCGGTGCGACGTGGTTGGGGTCGGTGCCGCCGGCGTTCAGGATGAGTTTCTTCCCCGTATCGAGCTGTTGGTGGGTCGGCAGGGAGAGATACTGGGTCACGCAGCCGCGCGTGTCGGTCGGAATCGCCCCGACGCCGGTGAGGTCGCGGGCTTGCTTCGGGTCGGCGGCGACCACGACTGCATCCGCCTCGCGGGTTTCACTATCCAGTTCGACCGTCGCTCCGTCCCTGTCCGTTTCGACCGCTTCGACCTCGGTATCGAGCGTGATTTCGGCTCCGGCATCCCGCACGGAAGCGGCGAGCTGGTCGGCGATTGCGCCCATGCCCGCGGCGGGTACGGCAATCGAGCCGCCGGCGAGCATCCGGAAGGTGTACTGAAACACCGCCGCCGACGACGAGAGCGTCCTGTCGAGCGTGATACCACCGTAGAAGGGAGCGAAAAACCGCTCGACGAACTGTCGGGAGAACCCTCGATTTTTGAGGAATGCGTCGATTGTCTCGTCACTGCCGGAGAAAACCTCGGCTTCGTTCCTGTCGGCGAGGTCGCGCCAGAGTGTGAGCAGGCGTGTCATATCGCCAAATCTCACGTTCGCATTGAACAGCGTCTCGGTCAGGGAGACGGGGTCACGCCGTGGGTCGGCGAGCACGCTCTGGGAACCCGGCCGGGCGAGCGTCGCGCCGGGCGTGAACCGCCGCAAATCGAGTTTCCCATAGTCGAGTTCGCGCTTTGTGGCCGGATAGCCCGTGAAGAGCACCTGAAAGCCACGGTCGAGCGTGTAGCCATCCATCTGTCGGCTGCGCACGCGCCCGCCGAGCGATTCGTGCCGCTCGACGAGTTCGACGTCTGCGCCGCCGTCGGCCAGATGTCGGGCCGCGACCAGTCCCGCGAGACCGCCGCCGCCGACGATGACCTGTGTCATGGCTCCCCTGTGGGGGCCGCCCACAAAACGACTGCGTGACGGCGCGGCTCACTCCTGCGCTTCGACCAGTTCCTCGAAGGAGACCCCGAAGTGGGCCTCGAACAGCGCGAGCGCGTCCCGCTCGACGGCGCGGTCCGCCGAGTCATCCATCTCGTAGGCGCGGCGCGTGAAATCGAACTGGGCGATGTCGGCGACTACGTCGGTCGGGCTGTCGGTCTCGTCGGCGAGTGACCCGACGAGCGCTCGCGGCAGTTCGAGCGTCGAGCGTTCGCCTGCCCCCTCGATGTCGAAGCTGATGGTCTCGCCCGTGGGTTCGGTCATAGTGCTCGATGCGCCGGCGTCGGCAAACCGCTGGCGGTCTCGCCACGAAGGGAACCGATTAGTCGCTCGCGTCAGGAGCCAGTATATGGAGACGACGGCGGCGTTCGACGGACTCGTCTGTACGGATTGTGGGGAGCGATTCGATGCCGAGAGCGCGACTCACGAGTGCCCCGACTGCGGCGGCATCCTCGACCCGAGCTACGAGTACGACCGCATCGACCTCGGGCGCGACGACCTCGAAGATCGCCCGTTCGATGGGCTGTGGCGCTACGAGGAGCTGTTGCCCATCCCGCGTGAGTCGGCGGTGACGATGGACGAGGGGACCACCCCGCTCGTCGAATGCCCCAGTCTCGCCGACGAACTCGGCGTTTCTCGACTGTTCATCAAGGACGAGGGCCGCAATCCAACGGGGAGTTTCAACGACCGCGGCCACGCGCTCGCGGTATCGGCCGCCCGCGAACACGGCGCGAGCGACGTCGCGCTCGCTTCGGCAGGCAACGCCGGCCAGTCGGCGGCCGCCTACGCCGCCCGCGCCGGGCTGAGCTCCCACGTGTTCGTCCCCTCGCGCGCGAACTTCGTCAACAAGGCGATGATAAACGTTCACGGTGGCGATATGAACGTCGTCGAGGGACGGTTTTCCGACGCTGCCGCGACCTGTGCCGACGCGATGGAGGAGGACGGATGGTACTCGACGAACTCCTTTAGCACTCCCTATCGCCACGAGGGAAAGAAGACGATGCTCTATGAGACAATTGAACAGCTCGACTGGAGAGTACCGGATGGCATCGTCTATCCGACCGGTGGCGGCGTCGGTCTCGTTGGGATGCACAAGGGTGCCCAGGAGTTCGAGGAACTCGGACTCGCCGACGAACGGCCGGCGCTGTACGCTGCCCAGTCGAGCGGCTGTGCGCCAATCGTCGAGGCGTGGGATGCGGGTGCGGACGTTCATGAGCCGTGGGAGGTCCCCGACACCATCTGCGGCGGCATCGAGATTTCCGACCCCGGCGCAAGCCCGCTGGTTCTGGATGCCCTCGACGAATCCGGCGGCGGTGCCGTCGCTACACCAGACGAGTCGATTCTCGACAGCGCCGTCACGGTCGCCCAGCACACGGGTATCGAGATGGGCGCGACCTGTGCGGCAGCAGCCAGCGGCGCGTGGGACCTCGCCGAGCAGGGCGCATTCGGTGCCGACGACACGGTAGTGCTCGTGAACACCGCGAGCGCGAACAAGGAAGCCGACATCCTCCGCAGCCACCTGATGGGCAAAGGAATCTGAAAACCCTCTCTTTACTTCGAGCCATTGCGCTCGCTTCGCTCGGCGGATGCCGATACGCTCCGCGCTGCGACCGCAAAGCGCCGCAGCCGTATCGACAGCAACCGAGATTTCAGGGGAAGACGAGCACCGTTGTGCCGTCGGCATCGAGCACCTCGACGGTCTCGCCGGCCGCGCGCTGCTCGTGGTGGATGTCGACCGCGTCGCCGTCGAGCACGGCGACCTCGCCGCCGGTATCGAGTTCGATTTCGCCCTGTTGGCGCTTCTGTGCGGCGATGTCGGCGGGGTCGGCCGCTTCGAGCGCGCCGACGACCGCGCCGGCTCGTTCTCGAAATTCGGGACCAATCTGGCTGTGGTCCGGGTCGACCTCGACGGGGACCATCTCGATGTCCGGGTCGCCGGTCTCGACGGCGACCGGGGCGTTCACCGTCGCACGCAGGTCGCCGGTGTCGAAGCCGGTCACGTCGTCGGCGTAGATCTCGATGCGGTCGAGGTCGGCGTTGAGTGCCATCCCGGCCTCGGACTTCCATGCGCGAACTGCGCTCGCCACCGCCGCGATGCGCTCGCCGCGGGCCTCCACGGCTTCCGCTTCGGGGTCGAGTTCGGGCCATGCGGCCGCGTGGACGCTACCCGTCGTGTTCGGAAGGTGGTGGTACGTCTCCTCGGCGAGAAACGGCGAAAAGGGCGCGAGCATGCGAATCGAGGCCGAGAGCACAGTCGAGAGCGTCCCCCGGGCGGCCGCCCGCTCTTCGGGACCGCCCTCGTAGAGTCGTCCCTTGATGAGTTCGAGGTAATCGTCGGCGAGGTCGTGCCAGACGAACTCTCGAACCGTCCTGAGTGCGCGGTCGAAGCGATAGTCGTCCATGTCGGCGGCCACATCGTCGGCGACGCGTGCGCATTTCGAGTGAATCCAGCGGTCCGTGTCAGTGTATGCTGGCTCCACCTCCCCGGAGCCATCGAGGTGCTCGCTCGCAAACCGGGTGATGTTCCAGAGTTTCGTCAAAAATCGCGAGGCGCTCGTGACCTCCTTCGGCTGGAACTGGATGTCCGAACCGGGCTGACCGCCGAGCGCTATCGCCTGTCGGAAGGCATCCGCCGAGTGTTCTTCGACGACATCGATTGGCGCGACGGAGTTGTCCTTCGATTTCGACATCTTGTTGCCGTCGGTTCCGAGGACCATCCCGTTGATGAGTGCCTGCTCCCACGGCTTCTCGCCTTCGAGGGCCGCGGTGCGGAGAATCGTATAGAAGGCCCATGTCCGGATGATGTCGTGGCCCTGTTCGCGGAGCTGCACCGGCTCGAAGGACTCCTCGGGCCAGCCGGCCGCATGCAACGCCGAGATCGACGAGTCCATCCACGTGTCCATCACGTCCGTCTCCCCAACCCACTCGCTCGCATCACACTCCGGACAGTCGATTCCGGGGTCGTCCTCGGTCGGTTCTGCGGGGAGGTCGTCCAACGTGGCGATGTGCCAGTGGCCACACTCCCCGCAGGACCACGCCGGAATCGGGGTGGCGAAGACGCGCTGGCGGGAGATCACCCAGTCCCAGTCCATCCCCTCGGTCCACTCCTCCAGCCGGCCGTACATGTGTTCGGGAATCCACTCGACCGCCCGGGCTTTCGAGAGGATCTCCTCTTGGTCGACGCGGACGAACCACTGCTCTTTCGAGAGGATTTCGATTGGCGTATCACACCGCCAGCACGCCCCGACGGACTGCTCGATTGGTTCCTCGGCTTCGAGATATCCCTCCTCCCGAAGCGCGGTGGTGATTTCGTCCTTTGCGGAATCGAGGTCGAGACCGCCGAATTCGTCGACGCTCTCGTCGAGGTGGCCGTCCTCGGTCACCACGGAACGGAGGTCGAGGTCGTACTCGGCCCACCACTCGACGTCCTGTTTGTCGCCGAAGGTGCATATCATCACCGCCCCGGTGCCGAACTCGCCGTCGACGGCCTCGTCGGCGATGAGTTCGACCTCTTGGCCGAAGATCGGGACCTCGAACGTGTCCCCGATGCGGTCGGCGTAGCGCTCGTCGCCGGGGTCGACGGCCATGCCGACACAGGCCGCGAGGAGTTCCGGGCGCGTGGTGGCGATATCCACGTCGTCGTTGCCGACACCGGGGAAGCGAACGGTCGCAAGGGTTCCCTCGCTGTCGACGTTCTCGACTTCGGCATCCGCGATGGCCGTCTCGCACCGCGGACACCAGTTGACGGGGTGTTCGTCGCGGTGGACGTATCCTTCCTCCGCCATCTCGACGAACGAGCGCTGGGTCTTCGCCCAGTAGTCGGGGTCCATCGTCCGATACTCCTGCTCCCAGTCCTGGGAGAACCCTAGCCTGTGCATCGTCTCCTTCATCGCGTCGATTTGACCTTCGGTGTGCTCGATGCACAGCTCGCGGAACTCCTCGCGGGAGACGTCCGTCCGCCGGATGCCCTGGTTCTCCTCGACCTTGACTTCCGTTGGCAGCCCGTGGCAGTCCCAGCCCTGCGGGAACGAGACGTCCTTTCCTTGGAGGCGGTGATAGCGGGCAGCGAAGTCCATGTAACACCACCCGAGCGCGTTCCCGATGTGGAAATCTCCCGTCGGGTACGGCGGTGGCGTGTCGATGACGTACTGCGTGTCACTATCGGTGTTGTCGTAGCGATACAGCTCGGAGTCGGCCCACTCCTCGCGCCACTTGGCTTCGAGGGCGGTGGGGTCGTAGCTCTCAGATAGCTCTGTCATGGTGAGAATGCCTGCGCCCGGTCAAGTAACGGTATCGAAAACGCGAGCCGGTCAGCGACGTACTACCGACGCCATCACGCTCATGGCACACCCACGCGAGCCGGCCGGATAAACGTTCGCGTTCGCCGGGTCACACGCCGAGACCGCGGCTATCTCACCGGAACCGTCAGTGATTTGTATGTGAAATGCTATCATTGATCATGAATATGCTCTTCCGCGTGCTGGTCGGTGCCTTCGTCTGCGTCGCCCCGTCGATGCTGTTCCTCGGTCTGTGGCACGGCCTCCAGCGGATGCAGGACGGTGAGTTCGTCGAACGGGTCGCGGGACATCACGGCGCAACCGTCGAGGACCTGTTGCCGACCACTCGAAGCACCCACGAACTCGATTCGACAGAACGGCGTCGGCTGCGACGAATGGCTATTGGGGATGGTTCCGCAGCCCAGTTCGACGACCTGCATGGGGCGAACGAAGGACCGCCCGGATAGCGGAATCACAACCCCTACCTGCGCGCCCGCGGAGGGTGGGGTATGCAACTGGGCGTCGTCGGACTCGGGCGGATGGGGCGCATCGTCGCCGGGCGCGCACTCGATGGCGGTCACGACGTGGTCGCCTTCGACATGGACGAGCAAGCACTCGCGGCCGCCGCCGAAGTGGGCGTCGAACCGGCCAACTCCATCCCGGACCTCGCCGACCGCCTCGGCAGCGAGAAACGGGTCTGGCTGATGGTGCCCGCTGGCGACGCCATCGACGCCGCGCTCGCCGACCTCGAACCCCATCTCGACGGCGACGACATCGTGGTCGATGGGGGCAACTCCCACTTCGAGGCGTCGGTCCGTCGGGCCGAAGGGGCGGAGGCCGCGTATCTCGACTGTGGCACCTCCGGCGGGCCGGCGGGGGCGGAGGTCGGCTTCTCGCTGATGGTCGGCGGTCCAGAGTGGGCCTACGAGGAACTCACACCAGTGTTCGACGCCGTTGCGACGGGACCGGCGGGCCACGACAGGATGGGTCCCTCGGGGGCGGGCCACTACGTGAAGATGATTCA
>CAZJHA010000047.1:0-12069 GCA_964545755.1 uncultured Halobacteriales archaeon
CGACAGCTCACCGGTTCAGAGGAGATGTTGAGATTTCAGTTGGGAACTACCGAAATTACCGTAGAGTGGACCAGCGAAGACGGTAGCAACTCGGCGACGCTTACCTCCATCGACGTCGGTGGCGGCGATGATGCCCCCGTCAACGAGTAATCCCGCTCCTCGCTCACCTTCACGGGTGAACTAAGCGGTTCGGTGCGATTTCCATTTTTCGGGCGCGACGATGAGAGCCGGTGGCTCGGAAGCGAAGTGAAAATTATTGTTCCGCGTCGTTGCTCTCGATGATTTCGATTTCGACGGCCTCGTTCGGCTCCAAGTTGTCGATGAGCAGCGAGACCTCGCCCTCCATGTTCGTCATGCTCGCGCTCGGTTCGGCCTCGCCGTTTCGGTGACAGACGATTTCGAGTTGGCCGTTCTCGCCGGGAACGGCGGTCGTGCTGGCCATATGTGGGATTGCGGGTGCGTACGGATGAGGGCATGCCCGGCACACGCATGGCCGAACGGGGACCGTCAGGCTTTACCTCCGACTGGCTGTACCCGCGGCATGAATCAGCTGGAGGCGTCGCTGCTCGATGCGCCCGTCATCGAAAAGGAGGGCTATCACTACTTCGTCCACCCCATCAGCGACGGCGTGCCGATGCTCGAACCCGAACTCCTGCGCGAGATCGTCATCAAGATCATCCGCAAGGCCGACCTCGATGTCGATAAGATCGTCACGCCCGCGGCGATGGGCATCCACATCTCGACGGCGGTCTCGCTGATGACCGACATCCCCCTCGTCGTGGTTCGTAAGCGCCAGTACGGACTGGAGGGCGAGGTCGCGCTCTCGCAGGTCACCGGCTATTCGGAAAACGAGATGTACATCAACGACGTTGATGCCGGCGACCGCGTACTCTTGCTCGACGACGTGCTCTCGACGGGCGGAACGCTCCGAGGTATCACCGGCGCACTCGAAGAGATCGGCGCGGAGGTCGCCGATGTGGTCGCGGTCATCAAAAAGGAAGGCGGCGGCAACGAACTCGATGACTCGAACTACGACGTGAAGACGCTCATCAACGTCGATGTCGTGGACCGCGAGGTCGTCATCGTCGATTCCGAGGGCGACGACTGAGGTCACGGGGCTTTTGCGTGCGGCGCTGCTATCCCATCCGATGGCAAGCGCACTGTTCGTCGTCAGCGAGGAAGGCTACTGGGGAGAGGAATGTACGACGCCGCTCACGATGCTTTCGGACGCAGGCGTCGATATCACCGTGGCGACGCCGAGCGGCGCACCACCGGAAATCGACGAGCGCTCGGTCGACCCCGAGGAGGTGGGCGAGGAAACTGCCGAGGAGGTTCGAGAGGTTCACGACTCCGACGAGCGCCTGAACGACCCGACACCGATTGCGACCGCCGATGCCGCCGACTACGACCTCGTGGCCTTTCCCGGCGGCCACGGAACCGAGTGGGACGTCAATCAGGACCACCACGCCCGCGCGCTACTCGCCGATGCGGTCGCCGACGACGCAGGGAAGGCCTACGTCGTCTGCCACGCGGTGGGCATCCTCGCCTTTGCGCGCGCCGCGGATGGCTCGCTGCTCGTCGAGGGTCGCGACGTGACTGGGTTCCCGAACGAGTGGGAGGAGGGGATCGTCGACGAACACGACCGAATGCCCGACGGCCGGAAGCTTCCCTACTGGGTCGAAGACGAGGTGATGGCCGCCGGCGGCAACTGGGACGCCGAACTCGATGCCGACGAGAGCGTGACCGTCGATGGCGACCTCATCACCGCTCGCGGTCCCGGCTCCTCGGCCGCCGGCGGCGAGCAGCTGCTCGACGAGTTAGGCATCGAGTAATCCACTGAGTGTGATATGTGGTGCGGCCGCGCTGCGGTGCGGTTCCTGGTGGATGAAGGGCGAGTGCGACCAACGGGAGCGCGAGGGCTTCTGCGGTACGGTTGCAGGGCAGTAATGCTAGCAATTCTGCCGCGAGCGAACGTAGTGAGCGAGCGGGCCGAGGAGTGACCGAAGGGAACGACGAGGATTTTTCCCCAAGTTTTTGCCAGTGAGGGAGCGCGCGACCGAACGCAGCAAAAAGTGGTATAGCGGGAGGTAGATTTGAACTACCGGTCTGCGGGTTATGAGCCCGCCGGAATCTCCTGGCTATCCCATCCCGCTACCGATTCGTATCGCTGTTTGCCGGTTAAGGGTTGTGATTCATCCACCGTCGGTCCCCGTGTGAACACGCCACGTGAACAGGCTCTCGGCGACGTAGTTGACGACCAATCCGACCGCGATGCCGATAGCGTTCGCGGCGAGCAGCCAGAACTCGATGCCCGCGAACGACAGCGAGACGTTCACCCATCGAATCAACGCCGAGAACACCACCGTGCCGACGAGCACGCCGCCCGCACGGACGAGGTTCGACGTGAGGAACCGGCGGACGAGCCAGAAGGGACCTGCTTTCCCCTCATCGGCGAACGTCCAGCGCTCGTTGGCCGCGAACATCACGACAATCGACGTTTCCGCTCCGAGGAGTTTGGCGATTTCGGGCGTGACACCAAACGCTTCGACCAACCCCAGCAGGACGATGTTCTCACAAACCGCGCCGAGCACGCCGATGGAGACGAACTGTCCGAAGCGCACAGCGGATGTCATCGCCGCGAAGCGCGCGTAGAGGCCCGCAAGGAGCGTCCGCGTACTCATCGTTCATTGCCGTCGATGAGCGGATGCTCCTCGCGCTGGGAAGCAATCACACCGTGCAACCGGTTCTCGTGGATGAGCGCCGCCCGGTGGCGTGCGGCGAGCAAGCCACGCGCGAGCGCGACCGACGTTCCAAGCGGCGACACGGTCGAGTCGGGTTGGTCGTGCCATTCGATGGGAATCTCCGCGATACGCTGGCCGAGTGCACCCGCGATGGCAACGAGTTCGATGTCCCACGCGAATCCCGGCTCGTAGAGGTGTTCGCGCACGTCTTCCCACGCCGCGCTGGAGATGGACTTCGCGCCACACTGGTAGTCGAACAGTTGGGGGTCGAGCAGCCGGCGGGCGAGCCACGCGAACGTGTCGCCGAGCCGTCGGCGTGCGAACGTCCGGTGGCGGGCGATGTGGGCTTCGGGATGGCGGCGCGAGCCGACCGCGAGGTCCGCCTCTCCATCCAGAACGGGCCGGGCGACCGCGGCGAGCGAGTCCGCGGGCGTGCTACCGTCGGCATCGGCGAACGCCATGACGTCGGTAGCGAGCGCCTCGAAGCCCGTCGTGATGGCTCGGCCCTTCCCGCGCCGGTAGGGAGCCGTGGCGACGGTCGCCGGAAGCGAGGCGAGCCGCTCGACCACGCCGGGTTCGGGCACGTCGAGTTCGATACGGATGGCCGTCGGGTCGAGTCGCTCCGCGATGGTGGCGACGTACTCGCGGAGTCGCTCGACGTCGGGCCGGTAGGCCGGCACGACGACCCCGACGGAGCGCTGCATGGGCGATATCCCGACGGAGCGGATAAAAGGGGTTCGGAACCACCGCTGCCGGCGTCCCACAAGAGGCATATACGACGCTTCCCCGCTTTCGCTATGGAGTACGGTCTCGTCGCGCTCTGGCTCGGGACGTTTCTCGTGCTCGGACTGTTGGGTACGCCGCTCGCCGCCCGACTCTTCCGTGGCTTTCCCGACCGCGGTGTGGCGCTGTCGCTGCCGCTGTCGCTCGCGGTCGTCGGCATCGTCGCCTACTGGGTCGGCCACCGCTCGCTCACCGCCGGCCTCGTCGTCGGACTGGTCGTACTCGCCGCCCTTTCGGCGCTCTCGCTTCGCGGTCTCGACAGGAGCGGTTTCGATGTCCGGGCGATGACCGGGCCAGTCGTCGTCTTCACGCTGGCCTTCTCGTTCATGATTGCGGTGCGTGCGCTCGACCCGGCGGTCCACCCCGGCGGCGGCGAGAAGTTCCTCGATTTCGGCCTGCTCAAGTCGCTGCTTCGCACCACCCGCCTCCCGCCGGAGGACTTCTGGTTCGCCGGCAAGCCAGTCAGATACTACTACGGCGGGCATCTCCTCACGGCACTGTTGGCAAAGCTCACGTTCACGGAAGCGCGCTATGCCTACAACCTCGCGCTCGCGGGCTTTTTCGGCATGCTCGTCACGGTAACCTACGGTCTCGCCGGCGCGATTGCGGCCGCTCGTGGGCGCTCGTCGCGGACGGCCGGCATCGTCGGGGCCTTCTTCGTGGGATTCGCGAGCAACCTCGAAACGCCGGGGCGGGCGGTCCTGTGGGGACTTCCCGACGGCCTCGCGCGGACGGTCGCCGACGCGCTCGGCGTGGCCATCGAGGGGCTTGCGGACTCGGTTGCGGCCTTCAGCTACTGGGAGGCGAGCCGTGTGATTCCCGGCACCGTCAACGAGTTCCCGCTGTTCGCGTGGCTCAACGGCGACCTCCATGCCCACATGCTGAGCACGCCGTTCCTCCTGCTCGCGGTGGCGCTGTGGTTCGCGTACTATCGTACCTCGGCCGACGCGCTCGGGCGTCGCCGGCTGCTCGTCTTCGGCACGCTTCCGCCAATTGTCGGCTTGCTCGCGGTCGTCAACACGTGGAGTTTCCCGACCGCCGTCGGGGTGGGATGGCTCGCGCTTACCTTCGCCGACGGCGACCCCACGGCGCTCGTTTCACGACTCGGGTCGCGGTGGCCCTCGGGCGGATCAGGGCTCGGTCGAGAACTGAAACGGACGGCGGGCGCGCTGGCGGTCGCCGCGGGCGTCCTCCTCATGGGACTGCTCTGGTCGCTGCCGTTCTGGCTCGGGGCGGCAAGCGGGCGCGCCATCGCCGTCCTGCCCGACCGAAGCGCGCTGGGACCGCTCGTGGTCGTTCATGGCGCATTCGTCGCCGTGTTCGTTCCGTACCTCCTCGCTCGCTCGCGCGCGCTTGCAAAACGCACGCGAAGAATCGCGCTCGGAGTGACGGTCGGCCTCGTCGCCCTCGCGTGGCTTATCGATGCTGCCGTGCTCGCGCTGTTCGGCCCGCTCCTGCTCGTCGGTTGGCTCGTGCTCGCGGTCCGGCGAAACGGCACCCCTCCCCGCCCGGCGACGTCGAGTGCCAACCGGCGGACGCGACCCGCCGAATCGGATGGCGGCGTCCAGCGCCGACCATCCCTGCCCGACGTGGGTTTCGAAACCGTGTTGCTGGTCGCCGGCGTCGGTCTCGTTCTCATCGTGGAGTTCGTCTATATCCAAGAGAACGCCGGTCCGGGACGGTTCAACACCGTCTTCAAGACCTATGCGCAGGTGTGGGTGCTGTTCGGGACGGCGGCGGGTGCGATGGCGGCGTGGCTCGCTGGCTCTCCCGAATCGAGCGCCGCCACGCTATCGGGCGGTGCCCGTACGGCTGGTCGCGTGCTGCTCGCCGCACTCGTGCTTTCGACGTCGATATACGGCGCGCTCGCACTCACCGACCAACTGACGAGCGAGGCGAGCGTGGCGACCGTCGACGACCCGACCCTCGATGCGCTGGAGTTCGTCTCGGCGACCCACCCCGAGGAGGCCGACGCGATTGCATGGCTCGACGCGCGCGAGGGCCAGCCACACATCGTCTCGACGCCGGGCTGTTACTGCAATGGGGACGATGATCTGACCAGCTACAACTGGGTCAACGCCCCGTCCAGTCTCACGGGACTGCCGACGGTCGTCGGCTGGGACCACGAGATCGGCTATCGCGGCGAGGACCCGTATCTGGAGCGGGTCGCGGACGTCGAGACCATCTATCAGGGGACACCCACGGAGCGCGCGCGACTCCTCGACGAATACGACGTGCGTTACATCTATCTCGGCCCGAACGAGCGGGCGGCCTACGGACCGACGGAGTTCGACGACCTGCGTGGCGTGAGCGTCGCCAACCGTTGGGACGCAGTGACCATCTATCGAGTGAACCAGCAGCAACTGGCCGCCTGAGCAGTCCGATTGTCCCGATTGACGAGGAGACAGACAAGCCCGAATCAGCGTTCGCGCTCTTCGAGCGGGCCATAGCGCTCCTCGACCAGTTTTTCGTACTGTGCGAGAAACGTCTCCTGTGAGCAGGTCCCGGTCTCGGCATGGATTTCGACCAGCAGCGCTTCGAGTTCGTCGCGGGGCTGGTGGCAGAGGTCACGGTGACACGCCTTACAGAGGTGTTCGAACTCCTTGTTCCGTCGCTCCCACCGGTCGCCGTGTTTGTCGTATTCGCGCGCTGCCGAGCGCCGTACGTCCGCGCCGCAGGCGATGCAGGTAACGCGTTTCGCCCCCCGGTTTCGCCGGGACCCCCACATAGACATAGCTTACACGGCGGGGCACTTACCTCTTCGCGTCGTCCAGCGCACGATTTATCCCCAACCGCCGAGAGGATAGTCCATGCAGGTCAAATCCCGTCACCACCTCCGCAGTGACGCGGTGGCCGACATCGAGGATACCCTCTCCGGAGCGCTCGGTATCGACCTCGACGGCGACAGCTACGAACGGGTGGAGTTCGCCAACAGCGAGCGCGACCTCGTGCTGGTCGACGGCGACCCCGTCGTCTGCTATTTCGACGGCGAGCCGTTTCTCACCGTGCGCGGCGCGAACGACTTCCCGCCCGAGAGCCACGTCGTCACGGTGGATTCGGGCGCGATATCGTTCGTCTCCGATGGGGCGGACGTGATGCGACCGGGCATCACCGAGGCTGACCCCGACATCGACTCCGGCGACCTCGTGGCCATCGCCGAGGAAACACACGGCAAGGTGCTCGCCATCGGGCGCGCGATGGCCGACGGGAGCGAGATGGTCGGCAATTCCGGGAAGGTCATCGAATCGCTCCATCACGTCGGCGACGACCTCTACGAGTTCTCGATCTGATTTCCGTGCCCGACATCGACCCCGCCGCCGGTTCGAGGCGTCGAACGTGACTCGGGAGAGCACCCTCCGTGAGTACGTCCTCGACACTCACGAGGGACTGCTCGCAACGGTCCTCGACTGTGCCGATTGTGTCATCCAATCGTGGGATGGCGACGCGACGACCGACCGTCAGCACGTGGTCGAACCGTTCGAGCGCGCACTCCAGAGGAGAGATGTCATCGGCCGACTTCCCACGGTGCTCGTCGATGCTGTCGCTGCGCTCGACGAAAGCCTCTCGGCGGAGCCGGTCGCCGCACCACCGTACCTCGCCATCACGAGCGTCGGCCCGGTGCTGCGTGCGACGCTATCGAGCGCGCGACTCGTCATCACGATGCAGGTCTTTGCCATCGAGCGCGACCCGGTGCGGTACGTCCGCGGCCCCGCCACTCCCGCCGATGCACTCAGCGTCGCACTCAAAAACCGCTGAACTTATCGCGCCGGTAGAGGTCGAGTTCGCTCACCGCCGAGTTCTCCTGCCGGGCGGCGAAAGCGACGGCGTCGGCGATTTCGTCCGGCTCAGTGACTTCGCCCTCCGCGAAGCGCTCGTTGAAACTCTCGCCGTCGCCGAACTCGGTTCGAACCTCCGAGGGGTTGATGACGCTGACGGCGACGCCGTCTTCCCCGGCCGCGGCCGCCACGCTGTGGGCGAACCCGCGCACCCACCACTTCGTCGCGGCGTAGACGGGGTTGAACGGACGCGGGTACTGGCCCGCGAAGCTTCCGATGTAGATGAGGTTGCCCACCGAGTCTTCGAGGTGCGGGAGGGCCGCCCGCGTGGCGAAGAAGGTCCCATCGACGTTGACGTCCATCATCGTCCGATACTCCTCGGTCGAGAGGTCGGAAACGGCCGACCCACGGGCGAGACCCGCGTTGTTCACGAGCACGTCGAGTTGCCCGAATTCCTCGACCGTCCGCTCGATGAGTTCCTCGACCGCCGTCTCGTCGGTCACGTCGGTCGGTACGACGAGCGTTTCGACCCCGTGGTCGTTCTCGACCTCCTCGGCGATGTCGTTCAATCGGTCCTCACGGCGCGCGGCGAGTACGACGTTTGCCCCCTCGCCGGCGAGCGCGCGGACCGTTTCGCTGCCGATGCCCGAACTCGCGCCGGTGACGACTGCACTCTTGCCCTCAAGGGAGGATGCCATGACAGGGAGATGGGCAGGTGAGGTGTTCGGTCTTTCGGCGGTCGTCCGGCCGAACTCGACGACTGCACGGGTCGACTCTCCAGCGTCGTCAACGGCGGCTACTCGGTTCGGTAGTCATCGACCGGCGGCCGCGAACGAACATCGCGACCGAGAGCACGAGCACGTCGCGTTCGAGCGCGAAGAACTCCCGGGACCTGCTCGCGAACGCCCGTCGGTTCACCGGCCATGCTCGATTTTCACACCCCACTGGAATAACCGGCCGGTGAACCGACTGAACGACCGACAGTCGTCGGTACTCGATGGCTCACAGCCAGCGGCGGGCAGCCCATTGTGCAACCGTCCACGGGACGAACACGGCGAGCAACACCGACATGGCCATCCCTGGGGTCGGTGGCCCAGCCGTGAGGCCCGCGTAGAAGGCCACTACCCCGGTTGCGAGCACGACGACTGCCCCCACGTACTGTGGGTCTCGCCACGAACCCGGGAATCCCGCGGCCATACCACGGTTTCTCGCGTCCGGAAAATAATGATTGCGGACACACCACAGCTCAGCGATGGCCGTCGCTCGCGTTCATCGACGCCATACAGTCGTCGACTTCCATAGGGGATATCACGGGCATCGCTCCCCGAACGGTGCGCGCGAGCGCTCCACCGGCAACCCCGGCCGCGAGCGCTTCGTTCATTCCCTTGCCATCGAGCCGGCGGGCGAGAAACGCTCCACACAGCGCGTCGAACGCGCCGCGCTCGTCAATCGTGTCGGTTTCCGGTGGGTTGGACTCGTGGACCGTCCGCTCGTGCCAGACGAGCGCCCCGCCATCCTCACGAGCGAACACCACGATGTCGAGGCCGTGGGCGGCGGCGAGCGCGTGAGCAGTCTCCGGTGGCGAACCATTTTCGTCGAGGACCGCCGCCCCCGCCTCGGTCGTAAACAGGACATCCGTCGTCGACAGCAACGACCCAATGCGCTCGCGTGCCACGGACGATTCGACTGCCCGCGAGCGACTGAGGGCGAGTGCTGTCCGCCCGTCGAACGCCGCGAACAGTTCGGCGGTCGTCTCGGCGAGTGTGTCCGAAAGCGCGAGCGTCGCGCCGCTCGTGTACAGAAGTTCGGCCCCACCAACGTCGGTCGTGGGCAGTTCATCCGGCGTTAGCGACGCGGCCGCCGCCCCTGCTCGGTCGTTGATGCGGACATCCTCTCGCGGGGCCGTCGTCCGCTCGGCGAACGTCAATCCCAGCCTATCCCCGCCCCAACACACCGCCGTCTCGACGCCGTGGCGTCGGAGTTCGCCGGCCACGCGCCGCCCGAGCGCACTGTCGGGTAGTTTCGAGAGCCACGTGGTATCGATACCGAGACGACTCGCCGCGACCACGGCGTTCGCTTCCGGTCCCGTGACCGCAACATCCAGTCGTGTAGCCGTTTCGAGGCGCTCGTCACCCTCGGGCGCGAGTTCCAGACCGGCCGCGCCGACCGCGAGAAGCTCCGTCATAATTTCACCATTCAGCCGGGGTATATTACCCGTGCGGTCGGCGACCTATGGGTCGTGGTTCGCCCGTCGGCCGGCGTGGCCGGGATAATCCCGTTCGAAGCGCTCATCGAGGGCGCTCTCGCTCAGTTCGATGACGACCGGCCGGCCGTGCGGGCAGGCATACGGATTTTCGCAGGCGTCGAGCGCACGCAGGAGGTCCGTCACCGTCCCCGCCGACAGCGACGTGTTCGCCGTAATCGAGGGGTAGCACGCGAGGTCCGCGAGCAGCGCCTCACCGACCTTCTCGACCGTGTTGCCAGGGTCGCGCTCGCCGACGAACGCCGACAGCACGTCCCGCAACAGGTCGGGGTCGGCCGCACCCGAAAGCACCGCCGGCACCGCCGCCACCTCGACTCGCCCCTGTCCGCTCCGAGTGGCCCGAAAGCCAAGCTCCGAGAGCGCCTCGGTGAACTCCTCGAACAGTGCGCTTTCGGCCGCCGTCAGTTCGATTTCGACCGGCGCGGCGAGTTCCTGTCTTCCCACGTCTCCGGCAAAACGCTCGCGCAGACGTTCGTAGTTGACCCGCTCGTGGGCGGCGTGCTGGTCGACGAGCACGAGACCGTCGGGCGATTCACAGACGAGATACGTGTCGTGGAGCTGGCCGAGCACGCGCAGGCGTGGCAGGCGCTCGAAGGCCGGTTCGTCGATGACCGTCTCGCCGTCGAGGGTCGCCTGTGCGGGCGTCTCGGTGAACTTCCGCTCCTGTTCGACTGTTCCGCTCTCCGCATCGTCCGTCGATGGCTCCGGCAGGTCGGCCGACCCAGCCCGACGCTCTCCGGCCATCGTATCCGCACCCGTCGATGCCGTGCCCGTCTCGGGTGGGTCGGCGGTCGTTTCGCCAGTCTGGTCGGTCATGGTGGAACCGGCTCCGGGCTCAGTCGGTTTCGTTCCGTTCGAGTTCGCACCGTCCGTTCCCTCGTCGGTCGCCGGTGTCGATGGGCGCTCAGCGGTTGCGTCCGCTGTGGCGCGTTCCGTCTCGATGCTCGTCTGTTCGGGTGCCGACCGGCCGCGCGGTGCGCCCGAGCGCACGAGACCGGCGTCCAAGAGCGCGTTCTCGACGGTCGTCTCGACCTGTTCGCGTATTGCCTCTTCCTCGGCGAAGCGCACTTCATGTTTCCGGGGATGGACGTTCACGTCGACCGCCTCCGGCGGCAGCGAGAGGAAGACGATAGCAAAGGGATAGCGGTCGGCCGCGAGCTGGCCGCCGTAGGCTGCGACGATGGCATCCCGCACGATGCCCGCGCGGACGTACCGGCCGTTGACGAACACCGAGCAGTGTGCCGGGCTTGCACGCGTCGTCTCGGGATGGCTGACGACGCCGTCGACCGATGCGAGCGGTCCCTCGGCGCTCTCGCCGTCGAGAGGAATCATCGCCTCGGCGACCTCGCGGCCATAGACGGACAGAATCGTGCTTTCGAGGCTTCCCTGCCCGGTAGTGGAAAAGACCTCGCGGTCGTTGTGCGAGAGCGCGAGCGAGAGGTCGGGGTTCGAGAGCGCATAGCCCGTCGCCACCCGACTGACGTGTGAAAACTCCGTCCCGTCCTGTTCCAGGTACTTCCGCCGAGCGGGAACATTATAAAAGAGGTCCGTCACCTCGACGGTCGTGCCCTCGGGACAGCCAGCCGGCTCAACGGATTCGACCTCGCCGCCGACCATCGTCAGCTCGGTTCCGCGACTCGCGCCGCGTGCCTTGGTGCGAATCGTGAGCCGCGAGACCGCGCCGATGGCCGCGAGCGCCTCGCCCCGGAATCCCAGACTTCCCACGCCCGCTTCGAGGTCCTCGATGTCGCCGATCTTGCTTGTGGTGTGTTTCTCGACGGCCGTCTCGACTGCCGCCTCGCTCATCCCTGTGCCATCGTCGGTCACGCGGATTCCGTCCTTGCCGCCGCGTTCGACGGCGATGCGCACCCGCGAGGCGTCGGCATCGAGGCTGTTCTCGACGAGTTCCTTGACGACCGAGGCGGGCCGCTCGACCACCTCGCCGGCGGCGATGCGCTCGATGGTCGATTGGTCGAGCCGCCGAATCTCGTCCGGAGCACCGCCGTCTTCGCTACCGCTCATCGTCGAGTTCCTCCTGCCACCGTTCGACTTTGCCCATCAGTTCGACCGGCGATGTCTCCGCCACGTCGGTCGTCCGCAGCGCCTCGACGACCGATTCGACCGCCGGGTCGGTCCCGTCGGTCTCGGCGTTTCCGTCGGCCGCCCGACCCCCATCCGCGCTGGCAGACCCGCGGAACGACGCACTGTCGAGGTCGAATATCGTCTGTACTGTGTCCCCGGACGAGCCACGGGCCTCGATGGCCTTCTCGGCGCGGAGCTTTGCGAGCACGTCGCGCGAGCGCTCGACCACCGGTCCCGGCACGCCCGCGAGGTCCGCGACGTGCACTCCATACGAGCGGTCGGCCGCTCCCTCCTCGACCGTGCGGAGGAAGGTCACCTCGCCGTTTCGCTCGTCAGCAGCGACGTGAACGTTCGCCACTTGGTCTAAGTGTTCGGCCAGCCCCGTGAGTTCGTGGTAGTGGGTGGCGAACAGCGTCTTCGCGCG
>CAZJHA010000048.1:0-12020 GCA_964545755.1 uncultured Halobacteriales archaeon
CTATCTGTAGGCTATAAATAATCCGGCGCAGTACCATCGCGTATGAAAATCGCCTACGTCCTCTCCCAGAACAAGGGTGGACTGCCCCACTACGCCGCCGAACTCGCAAACGCCGTCGCCGACCACGCCGAGGTCGCCGTGTTCAAACCGGCCGAGACGAGCGCCGACGAGGTGTTCGCCGACGACGTCATGACCGTCGATGTCTTCGACACGATGAACATCTCCATCCCCGATATGTACAACCTCGATTTCGACGTGGCGAACAACCTCAAGGGGTTGCTCTCCTATCGGAATCTGAAACGAGTGCGGGAGTTCGACCCGGACGTGATTCACGACCCCACCGACTTCTTTCCCCAAGTCAAGCTCTTCATGAAGCTCCACCGATTGGATGCCCAGTATCCGTTCGTCGTCACGTATCACGAGGTACCGCCCTCGCTCACGTCGCTGACGAACCCGCTCGGAACGCTCGAAGAACTGCTGAACGTCGTCATTCCGGACGCCGACATCGACCGCATCATCGTCCACAGTGACCAACAACGCACGGCGTTCGCCCGCCGACTGCGCCGCGGCGGCATCGACGTCATCCCCCACGGGGTCTACGATTTCTTCACCGACTACGACTACGAGGAACGCCCCGAAGAGCCACACACGGTGCTCTTTTTCGGCAACATCTTTCCCGGTAAGGGACTGGACGTGCTCGCCGAGGCAATCGAACTTGCGAGCCGAGAGGTTCCCGACATCCGACTCGTCATCGCGGGTGATGGGCCGCTCTCGGAGCGAACACAGCAGTTTATCGAGCGCGCCGACGACGAGCGTTTCGAGGTCCACAACTACTTCCTGCCGAACGAGCGGGTGGGAGAGTTCTTCTCGCGGGCCGCGATCGTTGCCCTCCCCTACCGCGAGGAGAGCGGCGACGGGACGAAGGGCCACAGCGGCGCGCTCTCGACGGCGCACTCGTTCGGCAAACCCGTCGTCGCCACGCGGACCGGCGACTTCCCCGCACAGGTCGAGGAGACCGATTCGGGACTGGTCGTCCCCCCGGAGGATCCGACGGCGCTCGCCGAGGCAATCGTTTCGCTGCTCGAAGACGGCGGGAAGAGAGAAGAGATGGCAGCGAACAGTCGCAAACAGGCCGAACGCCTCTCGTGGGCGAACGTCGCCGAACGGCACATGGACGTCTACGAGGCGGCAATCGACGCCCATCGCGCGGCCGGCGGTCGATGAGGGCGACCACCTCCGAAGGAGAGGGAAGGGAGGAGGGATAGATGACTCGATGGTTTGCTCGCCATAACGAGTCAATACCCATTCCCTTTCACCCGGTACCAACGGAGAAGAAATGACCTCCTCGGAACCGCTCTCTGCGCTCACGACGGCCGATACGGTGGAGAACGTGCTGATTTACGTGGCGGATTCGGTGCGCTACGACGCCCTTCCCGACCGGGTGAGTGGACGTGGGGTAACGGCACGCGCTATCGCACCGAGTACGTGTTCGCACAGCTCGTTCCCGTCGCTCATGGCCGGGACGTATCCGGCGACGCACGAACTCTGGCGCGAGACCGAACGTCTCCCGGAAAAGCCCGAACTGCTCCGTGAGCGAGACGGAACGACGGTTGGCTTCGACACCGAAACCCAGTACATCGAATACGACCGAAAACCCCCGTTGCGGTGGGTACACATGGACCACGAGTCGAAACTCGACGCGATGGAACCCCCGTTCGTTCACGTCACCTTCGACATCGGCGCGCACTCACCGTACGGCTTTCACAACGGTATCTACGAACACCGCAAGGACTTCTTCAGGGATTACTCCGACGAAACGGTGTTGGGCGAGCGCTACCGCAACGACTGCGTGGACTCGGCCGACCGATTCCTCACCCTTCTCGACCGGCTTGCCGAACGCGACCTGCTGGCGCGCACGCTCGTCGTGTTCACCGCCGACCATGCCGAACTGCTCGGCGAGACCGAAAACGGCGGGCGGTTCGGCCATCTCCACCCCGTCTGTCCCGACCTCGTGAACGTTCCGGTCGTGTTCATGGGTGCGGGTCTCCCGGCTGGCGAGAGCTATTCCGGCGTGTTCTCGGGTCTCGACATCGCCCCGACGGCGCTCGCCGCGCTCGGGCGGCCCATCCCCGACGACATCGAAGGGAGCGAGGTCTGGAACAGTTCTCCACGCTCCGACCGGCGGGTGCGTACGGACGTCTGGGCACACCGCGCGCTCGACGTGTTCGGCCGGAGGTTGTCGGCGGATGCATACGCCGCGACGTCGGTATGGGACGCCGATGGGGGAATCATCTTCCACCAGAAATCAGCGCTCGCACGGGCGGCGTACGTCTGTCCGAACAACTACCTCGGGCGGCCGTCGGCGGCCGTGCGCGCGAACTGGACGCCGCGAAAACAGGCCCGATTCCTCCGCATCTACTTCTCGCCACGAGTGACACACGGCCGACCGAACTTCGACGCCGACGACGCCACGAAACTCGTTCCGCCACAGTTCGAGAGACGAACGTACGACCGCGGACGTGCCGAGCACGCCGACCACTCGGTGGCCCCGCCTCGTTTCGTGCGACGGCTCGTCTGAACGGTACTACGGGCATGGTCTGACGCCTCTGCTAGGACGAATGGTTATGAGCTAGTGTGAGCAATGATATTGAATGAACTGGACATCGCCATCCGATGAAGCCGTCCTCGTGACGTCCGGTAGCCAATCCGGAGCCTACCAGTGCGTTCGGTCGCTCGGCATGCGCGACATCCCGGTTATCGGCGTCGCTAACGAAGTCAGTGCTCCATTCGTCTCGAAATACTGTGAAGAGTTCATCCCCGTTCCCTCGCCGCTCGACGACTGGGCAGCCTACCGGGACGCCCTGTTCGACATCGTCGCCGAGCGCCCTGTCTCGACGGTCATCCCCTGTGGGGAGACCGATGCCTACCTGCTCTCGAAATATCGTGAGAAGTTCGGCGAACACGTCTCGCTGGTCGTGCCCTCGCTCGACAGTCTCGAAACGGCCCACGACCGGCTGCTGCTGGCCGAAGCCGCCGCGGAAGCGGGCGTGCCCGTCCCGAGAACGCGACTGCTCTCCGAGACCGACGACTGGTCCGAGAGGCTCATCATCAAATCCCGGTACAACCTCCTGACGAACGACTACATCGACTCGTACCCACCGGCGACGATGGACATGACCAAAGCGGTCATCCACCCGGAACCGGGCGAGCAACCCGACCGCGCGACGATTCGAACGGAGTTGGCACACGACCCCATCGTCCAGGAGTTCGTCGAGAAGGGCGACGAGTACGTCTTCGCCGCGCTGTACGACCACGGTGAGGCGCTTGCGACCTTCCAGCACAGACAGATTCGAGGGAATTCCTACACCGGCGGTGGCGGCGTCTATCGAGAGTCGGTGTTCATCGATGAACTTGAGCGGGTCGGCCGGGCGCTGCTCGACCACCTCGACTGGCACGGGCTGGCGTGTATCGAGTACATCGAGGACGCCAGCACTGGGGAGTTCGTCCTCGTCGAAATCAACCCCCGGATGTGGCAGTCCCTGCCCGCGGCGGTCCGCGCCGGTGCGGACTTCCCGTACTACTACTGGCTCGCTGCAACGGGCCACTCCGAGCGAATCGAACCGGGCTATGACACCGGCGTCGGCTGCCATCGTCTCGACGGCGAACTGGGCTATCTCGTGAGCCTCTTTCGAGATTCCTCCCCACACGTCGAGCGCCCGGCCCTCCGGGCGACGCTGTGGGAGCTGCTTCGGTCCTGTATCGAACAGCCGAGCTTCGACTTCGCCCACGTTGACGACCCGCGGCCCCTGTTCCACGGCGTTCGAGACGTCCTCGCATAGATGACGCGCAGGTGGCGAGCGGTCTACCCCGCGATGCGAGCCGCGTCCAACTGTGTGAGCCGCTCTCGGATGCGTCGGCAGCCGTCACCGAGTGCGCCAGTCGCCCCACCGCCGGCAGCCAGTCGCTCGTTGCCGCCCGCACCGCCGCCGACCGCATCGGCGAGGTCGTCCGCGATATCGCTCGCGTCGAACGCCTCGGACAGCTTCTCGCCGACCGCGACGGCGTACGAGCCGTCACCGTGGGCGGCCACGAGCGTGATGGCGTCCTCCGCAAGCGCGCGCTTTGCGAACGCCCGCGCGTCCGGGAGTTCGCCGTTCTCGAACTCGACGACGAAGACCGGTGGGGCGCCCCGCTGGCCGCTCTCGGTTGCGGGCTCTGAGTGTGCGCGCCACAGCGCGTCGGCCCAGCACTCCCGGACTGTGTCGAGTTCCCGGCGCAGATCGCGGCGCTCTTCGTCGAGCGCTTCGACCCGCTCGGGGAGGTCCTCGATGCGCGCATCGAGGGTCTCGGCGGCCTCCCGCGCCGCCCGTCTGTCCGCCCGTTCGGTCTCGGTCGTCGCGTTCGTCGCGTTCGTTTCCCAGTCGCGGCTTGCGGTCAGGCTTTCCTCCACCAGCTGCTCGCGTCGCCGCCAGTAGAGGCTGGTTCCGGCGAGGGCGATACCCGACACAACAGTTAGCAATTTGTCATTCATGGATTACTCCCTTGAGTTTCGGTCCCACACTCGGGTGGGTGATCAGCGGTGCCAGCCGTCGCGTCAGCGGTGCCAGCCGCCCGTAGCCGTCGAGTGATGCGCGTTTGGCATGGTGTGGCGGCGTGACGAAGCTCATCAGCGGGTGTTCGAACCCGCCGAACTGGGCTTTGAATGCGTGGACGCTGGAGCCACGCCGTGACCGGCCGAAATCCACCGTCGAACGGCCGGCTGCACACGCACGCTCGATTGCTTCGACGTAGAGCAGGTGGTTCGGCCGGTGTTCCCAGTGGGCGCGCTTCGAGACCGGCGTCCAGACGGTGGTGGTTCCGCCCCACTCGAACAGCAACACGCCGGCGATGGTCTCGCCCGCGCGCTCGGCGAGCAGTATCGTGACCGACTCGCCGAGTTCGTCGGCGAGCGCCGCGAAGAACGCCTCGGGGAACTGCGGGCTGCCGAGCCGGCGCATGGTGGCGAGATAGAGCGGGTAGAACTCGTCGATGGTCCCGCCGACGACACGAACGTCGTGGTCGCGGGCGGTCCGCACACACCGGCGAACGTCCCTGTCGAACGATTCCCACAGCGTCTCGGAGGGTCTGTCGAGTTCCAGCCGGATCGTCGACCCAGTCGAAACGCCGCCGTACCCAGTCGAAGTATAGCCGCTCACCCCGCTCCAGCCGGCGTCCTTGAGGACTCGCGTTGGCCCATCGAGCGCGGACAGCACCGCCACGTCCGAGGTCGATTTGGCGACCAGCGGGAAACCGTACTCACAGAAGGGATTGAGAACGCTATGGCCGAGTCCGTCGCGGACCGAAAACCCCGGCACGACCGCACGGACCGCTCCCGAACGGTCGGTGAGCCACGCGTGGGCGGGGTCGTAGTCGAAGGCCGTCGCGACGGCGCTCGCCCAGCCGGCGGTGTGAAACACCGTCGCAGCGGGATGGCTTTCGACGAAATCGTTCCACTCGGCGTCGCGGGCCGGCGACACCGACCGCACCGCCAACCCGTGGGCGCCGCTCGTGGCTCGCTCCGGCGCGTTCCGCTCGTTTTGGCTCACGTCATCACCGTGGTCGTATCGATGAATAGATATTACCTACTTACGCGTCCTCAACGGGTTGTTTGGCCGCGAATCGGCCGACGAACCGACGACTATCGTCTGGCTGTCGGATCGTTGCTCGGGACGGTTTCCGAACGGCGATTGGGAGAGTGTGTTTTCGGCGGTGTGTCGTGAGAATTATCTAGCACGACTCTGCCGCGATAACGGCGCAATACGTAACTCCCGTTCGCTCATCACATCGCTCGTTCATGCGGATACAGCGGCTCACGCTCGACGAATGGGAGGAGGTGTTTCCGGACAGTGGCTTCGAGTGGGCACACAGACCCGACGTACTTCGCGTCATCGACGCCCACGCGACGGGCGAGCTGCAACTGTATGGGGGGTTCAAGGGTGAACAGCTGGTCGGGCTGCTCCCCGTCGTCGTTCGCACCGAACTGTTCGCAACCGCCGTGCTCTCTCCACCACCCGGTTTCGGCATTCCGCGGTTGGGGCCGATTCTGCTGCCGACGAGTCCGAAGCGGAGCAAACAGGAGAAGGTGAACCGGGAGTTCACCGAGGGGATCCTCGACGCCATCGATGCCCACGAGCCGCTCACGCTGGTCGGATTCGCCTGTCCGGCCGCGTACGCCGACCCGCGGACCTACATCTGGGCGGGCTTCGACGTCGAGCCTCGATTCACCTACCGGCTCGACCTCGACGGTCGAACGCCCGAGGACGTGAAAGGGTCGTTCAGTGGCTCCGTTCGGCGGGAGATGCGCGACGCGGAGGCGGCCGGCATCACCGTCTCGCTCCGGGGGATGGATGGCACGCGCGAGGTCTATGCCGCTCACGAAGCCCGCCGAAACGAGCAGGGCGACGACTATCCCGTCTCGTGGGAGTACACGCGTGACCTCGTGGCGGCGCTCGGCGAACACGCCCGGACGTACGTCGCCGAAACGCCGGAAGGAGAGTTCGTTGGCGGTCTTACGGTGCTGTACTCGAACGACGAGGGCTATTACATACAAGGTGGCACGCGGGCCGGCATCTCGGACGTCAGCCCGAACGCGCTGTTGCACTGGCACGCCATCGAGGACATCCTCACGGACCCGGCACTGTCGTCAGTCACGCGCTACGACCTCGGCAACGCGACAATCGAATCGCTCTCGCGGTACAAGAGCAAATACGGCGGCGAGTTGGTCTCCCAGTATCTCGTCACCTCGGGCCGGCTGATGACCCTCGCACGGCGGGCCTACGAGCTGATCACCTACTAACGCCTTATCGCCGTTCCGAACCGTTGTGCCGGCGTCTCCGAAACGGCTCCACTAACCGTTAGTCCCGGTCAAACGACACAATAACCAACCCTTCAACGGGTGTATCGTACGGCGAATGGACGAGCAGTCGACGGTGGGACGGCGAGCGTTCCTCGCGTTGGTCGGCGCGGGTAGCGCCGGTCTCGCGGGATGCTCGTCGTCGATCCGTGAAAACAATCGAACACGTATGGACGCCCAACGGACGAATCTCGACAACGTGTACCGAATCGCGTCGGGCTATCGCCTCGGACCACAGCGCGAACGCCCGCCGGCGGGCGAGGCCGCGGGCACGCTCTGGGAGGTGACCGATGCCGAAAGTGGTACGCGGCGGACCCTCTCTGATGGCGAGCGGTGGGTGACGCTGGCGCAGTCGTCACGAACGCCCGGCGAACACTACCTCACGCCGAGTGATGGGCTATCAGGCATCCAGAACGTCATCGACCGGACGGACGGCAACGTCGTGATTCGTCTCGCGCCCGGCACCTATACGGGGAGCGAACTCACGCTGGCCCACGGCGTGATGCTCGCGGGGTCGGGTCGCAACGCAACGACGCTCAAGCTCGAAGCCGGTGCGAACACGGACCTGCTCACGACGCCGAACCCGCCGACGGAGAACGTGATGGAGTGCACCCTGCGGGACATCTCCTTCGACGGAAACAAGGCGAACAATAGGGCGGGGAACGTCGTCTACGGCGCGTTCTGGAACAGCCGGTTCGTCGATTGTGAGTTCCACTCCGCACCCGAAAACGGCTTCTGGCTCGCCGGTTCGGAGGCGAGCACCGACGACAACCAGTTCCGGGGCTGTCAGTTCGTCGAGAACGGGGCTGCGGGTCTCAAGGGTGGTGGCAACAAGGAGAGCTATCCCGCCGTCGGCGTCGTCCGCGTGGATACGAACTGGTTCGGTCACAACGGCGGCCCGGCGATTTCGGCCCGCGGCAACTCCTGGAAGATCGGCGCTTGCAAGCTCTACGACAACGCTCTCACGGGGGGCGCGACAATCGAACTCGACCGCTGTAGCTATTCGAGTGTTACTGGTTGTGACATCTACTCGGCGCTGGCGACCCGGGACCTCATCGCGGTCTCGGCGTCGAAGGGCGTCGAGAGCATCGGCAACCAAGTGAAGAACAACGATTGCAGGGGAGCCTACCGGGCGGCCGTCGGCGCGTTCGCGGCCGGTAGCGACGTGGTGGCGCTACAGGTCCACGGCAACACGATGCAGAGCAATGGCGACGCGGCCGGCGGCGTCGTTTTCCGCACCGAGGGGAACGGATCGTTCGAGCATTGCTCGGCGACGAACAACACCTTCGTCGGCACGATGACCGGCCGGAAACTGGCACTTCCGGATGCGTGGGTCGTGCGGGGGAACGTCAATGCCGAGTAGCGGTCGAGTTGGGAAGAGGCTGGCGGGGCTGTGGCCACGACCGCTCGGGCCGACGAGGGCATGAACGCCGAGGCGCTCGTGCGCTCGTCGCTCGGGACCTTCCTCACGCGCATCGCCACCGCGGTCGTCGTCTTCGGTGGCGTCTTCTATCTCGCCTCCGCCGCCGGGGCGTCGGTGCTCGGGGTGTACTCGCTGTTCATGGCGCTCGTCCGCGTCGTCGACCTCGTGACCGACGCCGGCTTCTCAACGGCGGCGAAAAAGCGCATCAGCGAGGGCGACGACCGCGATGAGTTCTTCACCGCGGCGCTGCTCGTCCGTCTCGTCGTCTTCGCGGTCGTCGCGCTGGTGCTCGTGGCCTTCGACGAGCAGGTCGCCGCGTACGTCGGCTACGAGATGGCGCTGCCGTTCTTGCTCGTGGCCGCGCTCGCCTATCTCCTCCAGCGGATGCTCGATGCGGGCCTGACCGGCGAGAAGCGGGTCGCGCGTGCGGGATTGCTCCAGTTCGTCACGAACGCCGGCAAACTGCTCGCGTGGGTAGTGCTCCTGACGCTCGGTTACGGTCTCTTTGGGGTGCTGCTTGGCGTCTGGGTGGGACTCACGCTCACTGTCGTCGCTGGCGTCCTCCTGCTATCCCTGCGGCTGAGACGGCCGTCACGGCGGCACTTCGAGAGTCTGTTCGGGTTTGCGAAGTACAGCTGGATGGGCGTCGCCCAGGAGGCCTCGTGGCTCTGGACCGACACGCTCGTCCTCGGCGTGTTCGTCGCACCGACTTTCGTCGGCATCTACGAACTGAGCTGGCAGATCACGGGTGTTCTCTTTTTCGTCGCCTCGGCCATCAGTACGGTGCTGTTCGCCACCGGCAGCGAACTCGCGGCCCGCGGCGAGCGCGATGCGGTACGAGGGTTGCTCGAACGCTCGCTCGGGTATGTGGGTATCATGGCGATTCCGGGCTTCGTCGGTGGAGTCGTCTTCGCCGAGTCGATCCTCGCCGCCTTCGGCGAGGAGTATCGGGCCGGAGCGCTCGCACTCGTCGTGTTGATTCTCGCGCGGGTGTTCCACAGCTACGAGGTGATCTTCGGACGGGTCATCGAGGCACTCGACCGGCCCGACCTCACCTTCAGGACGAACGCGCTCTTCATCACGCTCAACGTCTCGCTCAACGTCCTCGCCATCAGCACTGTGGGCTGGGTCGGGGCCGCCTTCGCCACGACCACGGCGATGGTGGTCCGGACGGGACTTTCGTACTACTACATCCGCTCGATTCTCGCCTTCAACGTCCCGACACGCGAAATCGGTCTCGAAGTCCTCGCCGCCCTCTTCATGGGTGGCTGTCTGTGGCTGCTCGCGCCGGAGGGGCTCCTCTCGGTCCCGTCGCTCGTGTTCTGGGTCTGTGTGGGCGCTGGCATCTACGCCGTCGCCGTGTTGGCGCTGATAGAGCGTATTCGCGTCGAGGCGTTCGGAGCGGCCGTTGCGAACGCGCGGGCGTTGCTCTAAGCGGTTGCGTTCGCCGAGACGTAGTAGATGGTCACGTTCTCTCGCGCATAGACCGTCTCCGCTTGCGAGAGCGTCTCTCGGTAGAACGGCGTCGTTCGGGGGTCGATGTAGGCGGTCTCGCTTTCGGGTTTCCGTATCGGCTTGTGACTCACGTAGACGTACGCGCTCCCGTTTAGCGTCTCGCGGCTCAGCCATATCGTCTCGATGTCGTCGGCGGGAACCACCTCGCTCACCAACAGTCCATCACGACTCTTGATCTGTTCCCAGTCGTTGTAGACGGCGACCGTGGCGTCGTCGGGGACGTTCGTATCGAGCCATCGGGTGGCCTCGACCTCCTGTTCGGAATAGACCGGCCAACCCGCACTCTCGTTGTAGTTGATGTTGTACGACGGTACCGGCTGGCCGGCGAGCGCGAAGATGGTACCCGAACTGAACAGGAAGAGCACCGCGAGAAACACTGCGAACAGACCGGCAACCGGAACCCCCTCGACGCGCGAGCGGACGGCACTCCTCGACAGCCGGTCGGCGAGACCGGCGACGAACGAAAACGGGACCCGCGCGCCGACGAGCGCGAACGGCGCGAGCACGAACAGCGCTATCTGGAGCGTTCTGTCGAAGCCAAGCCCGAACGTGAACACGACCGAGGCAGTGAGAAAGCCGAACACGCCGACCGCAAGCAGCGTGTATTCGGCCGGCGGGTCGGCGACTGACCCACCCGTTCGGCCGAAGACGAACCCCCGTGCGTACTCGGCCGAGGAGCTGTCCCGCTCGACGACGAGCGTGTAGACGGCGCTCGCGAGACCGACGGCGACGAACCCCAACAGGACGATGTAGGTGAGTTTGTAGGCGAGCCAGTAGTTCGACTCGAACCCCGTCGTCGCGTAGGCTGCCCCGCTGCGCTCGCTCGTCGGAAACGGCAGGCTCGCAAACAGCTCCATTCCGACCCCGAGAACGCGATAGAAGTTCACACCCGAGGCGCTGACCAGATACCAGAGCAGCCAGAACCCGCCGAGAAACCCGACGAGTGACGGCCGGCTCACCCGTGCGGTGAGCTCGATACCACTCACGACCCGCAGGACGTGGCGAGCGACGAGCGTGAACCCGAGGAAGGCGACGAACAGGAGGCTCACGCCGTAGTGTGAGGCCACCAGCCCGATGGCGAAAACCAGACCGAGCACCCACCGCTGGAGCGAGGACAGTCCCCGGTCGAGGAAGGCGACGAGCACGAGTACGGCGAACAGTCCGGCGACCAACTGCTTGTCCGGCATGTCCTTGAAGAAGCCGTAGTAGAACACGAGCGAGAAGGGCGCGAGCACCGCGAGCGAGCGGTCGCCGAACTCGTCGCCCGTGACGTACCAGATACCGACGGGCAACAGCGCGACGACGAGCGGGTAGACGAGTTTGTACACGAGGACGATGTCCATCCCAGTGACCATCGAGTAGACCGCCGCCAGCAGCGTCACCGTCACCAGCGAACTGCTCGAATCGCTCACGGTCGCGCTCCACGCACCCCGTTCGAGGATGTTCGCGGCCGTGGAATACTCGAAATGGATGTCGTAGCCCCAGAGATGGCCCGACACGAGCGTCATCTGCAACAACACTGCCGCCGTCGTCGCCCATATCACGTACGGGTACAGCATCGCGGTCCCGCGCCACCGAAGCAGCACTAGCGGAACGACCGCGAGCACGCCCAACAGCACGGCGAGCAGCGATTCGAATCCGGGCGTGTCCGAAAAGACAGTCAGGAAGGCCGAACAGAGGGGGATGAGCGTCACCGACGCGAGCGCGAGCCAGTCGTGTGTCGAGAGCTGTTCCAGCGACGACGTGCGGTCCCGGTCGCGTCGCCGACCGTCGACCCACGACGACAGCCGGCCGGTCGGGTCGGTCGTCAGCGCGAGCATCGCCAGCGGCTGCACCGAGAGCCGGAACGGAATCCGGGCGCGGACGGCACGGGCGACGCTCAGGCAGACGACGAGTGCCGCCATGGCCACCGTCAGGGTCGACGGCGAGAGCGGGCGGTCGACGCCGACGGCCGGTAACACCACGCTCAGACCGACGGCGAGGAAAGCCACGATGGGCACGCTCGCGCCCACCGAGTAGAGGGCGATGCGTCCGATTGGCCGGTCGTCGAGTCCGAGCAACGCGACGAGAAGGTATCCCGGTACCGTCGTGAGAAGAACGATTCCGACGAACGGCCGGAGTACGACGTCACCGGGTACGCGAATGCCGAAAACCACGACGGCCACGAGATACGCACACAACGCAGTGAGG
>CAZJHA010000049.1:0-11882 GCA_964545755.1 uncultured Halobacteriales archaeon
GCGTGAGCGTCGAGTCCTTCCCGCCGGTCCACATCACCGCGGGGTTCTCGTACTGTTCGAGACCACGTTTCGTGACCTCGATTGCCTTCTCGATCTTGTCCTCGATGGTCGGATAGTCCTCTGGGTCTTCGCCCTCGCCGTCTTCGTAGTCGACGTCGAGGTACTCCGGAAACTGGACTGACATAGCGTAATGAGATATAATTACCACCCTAAAAGCGTTTGTGGCTTCGTTCCAGGTTGGTATGCTATCGCACGTTCAGCGCGTCGCGCGGTACTCGCCGTGCTGGATGCCGATGAAGAGCGTCAGGACGCCGAAGACGAGCAGGCCGCCAAGCACCATCATTACCGTGCTCATCGCCATCGGACTCATGAACGTGCCGATGGCGATGATGGCGAACAGCACCACGAACGCCCCCACCGTCTTCCCGCGGTCGAACTCCATACTAACCCTCCGAACGCGGCGAGAATAAGGGTTGGCAAACCGGTTAGTCGTCGCGTCGTGGCCTTACCACGGGGCGAAGCCGGGGTTGACCTGCCGCTCGGTCCTGTCAATACCCTCAATGGTTTCGATGTCCTCGTCGTCGAGTTCGATACCGAGCGATGCCCAGTTGCCCTCGATGTGGTCGTCGCTCGTGGCTTTCGGAATCGCCGTGATGCCTTTCTCGCGGAGCCACGCGAGACTGACCTGTGCCTCGCTGGCGTCGTGTTTGTCGGCGATGTCCGAGAGTTCGTCGACCTCGAATACCTCCCCGCGGGCCAGCGGCGAGTACGCGACGAGTTCGATGTCGTGGTCGTCACAGTACTCGCGGAGTTCCTCCTGCTGGAGCAGCGGATGACACTCGACCTGATTGGCGAAGATCGGCTCGTCGAGCACCTCCTGTGCCGTGTCGAGATGCTCGGGTTCGAAGTTCGAGACGCCGATGCGGTCGATTGCGCCACGGTCTTTGAGTTCTTCGAACGCCGGCAGCGTGTCCTCGGGGTCGTACTCGCCGGATGGCCAGTGAGCGTAGAGCAGGTCGACCGAGCCCGTATCGAGTTTGTCGAGGCTCTCGGTCGTGGAGTGAATCACGTCGTCGTAGTTCAGGTTCTCGGTCCAGACCTTCGTGGCGAGGAAGACCTCCTCGCGCGCGACGTCGGCTTGCTCGATAGCCGCGCCGACGCTCTCCTCGTTGCCGTAGGCCTGGGCGGTGTCGATGTGGCGATAGCCCGTTTCGAGCGCGCTGCGGACGCTCTCGGTACACTGTTCAGGTTCCTCGTTCTCCCACGTTCCGAGACCGAGCATCGGCATGCCGCTGGCGCGCTCGACGCTGTCGGGACTGAATTGCTCTTGAGACATACACCGAACGAAAGGGATGACGACTGAAAAGCAGTTGGGAAACCGGCGAATCGGACCCGTTTCGCGCTCGATACCCGACGGTGCGAGCGGTTCTATCGCTCGAACATTCCCGTCGACATGTAGCGCTCGCCGCTGTCCCAGAAGACGGTAACGACGAGTGGGTCGTCAGTATCGGCAGTGTCGCCAGCATTGGCATCGCTGGCGTCGTCGGCGAGGCGGTCGGCGACCCGGCGGGCGACGAGATTCGACGCGCCGCTCGATTGACCGACCAGAATCCCCTCCTCGCGGGCGAGCCGTCGACACTCCTCCTCGGCGGCGTCGAGGCGCACCGTTTCGACCGAATCGAGCAGGTCGGTGTCCAAAATATCGCTCACGAAACCCGGTCCCATCCCCTCGAAGTCGTCGGCCCCGGCCTCGCCGGTCGAGAGCACGGCGTTGGTTTCGGGTTCGACGGCCACGACCTCCATTTCGGGGAACTCCTCGCGCAGCCGGCTGCCGATGCCGGTGATGGTCCCTCCGGTACCGACCGCGGCGACGAGCGCGTCGACAGTTCGGTTTTCGACCTGTTCGAGTATCTCCTCGGCGGTCGTCTCGTAGTGTGCGCGGACGTTCGCGGGGTTTTCGAACTGGCGGAGCTGGACCATTCCTCGACGTTCCAGTTCGTCGGCGCGCTCTCTGGCCTCGTCCATCTCCCCATCGACGAGTTCGAGGTCAGCGCCGTAGGCGGCCATGATGTTCCGACGCTCTTCGGATTTCGAGGCGGGCATCACGACCGTGAGGTCGTAGCCCTTCGCCGCCGCGACGACGGCGAGTCCGATGCCCGTGTTCCCACTGGTCGGCTCGACCATGCGGTCGCCCGACTCCAACAGCCCTTCGCGCTCTGCGGCCTCGACCATCGCGCGCGCCGGGCGGTCCTTCGCCGACCCGCCCGGGTTCTTCAATTCTATCTTCGCGGCGACGGTCGCCCCCGCCGGCGCGTCGACTGCCACTAGCGGCGACCCGATGGCGTCGAGAACGCTGTCGTCCATCGGAAGCGGTACGACGCGGGAGCCTAAACCGGTGACGGGATGGGAGCGAGGGCTACGTGATGGTCGTGTGAATCGATTCCTCGTTGAGCGCGAGGTTCGTAGCGATTTCGGCGTTGCGGACGGCGTACTGAGCCGTCTGGGCGAGGCTGACGAGCACCTCGCGCACGCGCAACAGCGCGTCGTTGCTCATCTCGGGCAGGTCGTCGAGGATCTCGCTCTCGCGGTCGTTGATGTCGGCGAAGCGGTCGCGCACCTCGACAGTCAGTTCGAAATCACGCTCGACCGCGGCCCGCACCGCGAGCTCGGAGATGTCGTCGACGGCATCGGTGAACTCCCGGATGCGTCGCATCGTCGCATCGTCGACCTCAAGGGTGTGGCCCGGTGACTCCATCGCAATCGTGGCGATGTCCTCGGCGTTGTCGGCGGTGAGTTCGAGGTTCTTCGCGATGGAACGGTAGCCGATGAGCGGGAACCCGTCCTCCAGCCCCACCGCCCGCGCGAGCGTCGGGTTCTGATAGGCAGTGAAGATCAGCCGTAGGAGCAGGACGAATATCTTGTTCGCCTGTCGCTCGCGGTTCAGCGCACGCTCGGCGAAGTCGGGGTTGCCGAGCGCGAGCGCCTTCATCGCCTCGTCGCGCATCGTCGAACCCGTCGATTCGAGCCGTTCGAGCAGGTTGTCGAGCGTGAAGTCCTCCGGGTCGACCGAACACCGGATGGCGATGCGCTCGGGGGTTTCCTCGATGACGCCAAGCCCCATCAGTTGGGTCTCGGCGTTGTAGACGGCGTTGATGTGCGCCGAATCGAGCGTCCCTTCTTCGACCTCGATGTGGATGACCCGGCGGCCGAGGACGTACTGGGCGACGATGGCGCGTTCGAGCGCGCTCGCATCCATGTTTGCGGAGTGAATCGTCGCTCGGGACTCCTCGGTCTGGGCGGATTCCGGCATCACAGTCAGGGTACCTTTCCCGCCCGAGCGCAGCGACACCTCATCACCCTTCTCGACGCCGTGTGCGCGCGCCCACTCGGCGGGCAAGGTCATCGCCAGCGTCGAGGGACCGAGCCGCTGGACTTTTCGCGTTTCGACCATGCGGGTACGGCGTCCTCAGTCACCTTAATCTTCACCATACTTCACTAAACTATCCGTCCGCCCTACTAGCGATACCGCTACACGACCTTCAGCAGCCGCCGCTCGACGCGGCCGATGCGGACCTTCCGCCAGCCCCGGAGGTCCTCGTCGAGGTCCCGGTCGCCGGTATCGACCCGCAACGCGCCGATGTCATCGAGTTTGGACCGCGAGGCGACGATTTCGACCGTCGACCGTCGGAGCACGGCCGGCGAGAGTTGTTGATTGCCCCGCCCGAAGACGAATCCCTGCCCGCCGATGGGCGAGACCATTACAATATTTCGTTCGCCCAAGCTATCGAGGATTTCGTCGGCGCTCCCGTCCCGGACGAGCAGTTCGCCGCCCTCCTCGCCCGCCCGCCAGACGTCGACGCCGAGCGGGCTGCCATCGAAGCCGAGTTCGTTCTTTATCGCACCGAGTGTGCTTCCGGGTCCGAGCACGTAGGTCACACCCGCTTCGATGTCGGCGGCGACGCCCGCTGCGAGCGTTGCGACGCTGCCCCCGGAGAGTTGCTTGCTCGACTGGAGTTCCTCGGCGACGGGAACTTCGGCGAGTCCTTTCAGTTCGCTCGTGACCTCGCCCGCCCGGTAGGCCTCCTCGTCGATGTCGTTGACCTCGCGGGTCTCGGTGCGCTCGAAGGTCGCGGCGATACGACCGGCCGCGCGCGGCGCGACCGCGAACACCGACGAATAGATCTTGACGCCCGCCGGCACGCCCAACATCGGTGTCCCGTCGTCGTGCTCGGCGAGCGTCTCGGCGACGTCGACCGCCGTGCCGTCGCCGCCGACGAACAACACGAGGTCGACGTCCTCGGCGGCGAACACGCGGACAGCCTCGCGCGTGTCTTCGGCACTCGTCTCGCCCGGTGGGTCGCTGACGGCCTCGTACTCGAAGCCGGCCTCGGTGGCGACCGTTTCACCCATGTCGCCGCCCGCGACGAGCAGTTCGACGTCTCCGTGAGTGGCTAGTGCTTCGAGCGCCTCGCGGGCACGTTCGGGTGCGCGCGGTTCGGCCCCGCGCTCGCGTGCCTCCGTGACCTTGCCGTCGGTTCCCTTCAATCCGACGCGACCGCCCATCCCGGCGATGGGGTTCACCACGAAACCGACACGTCGCATACCGCTTTTAGTACTGTCGCCGGCAAAAGCCGTCCGACTCGAACGACCTAAAGGGGCGGCCGGACAAGGAGGCGCATGAACGCGGTACTCCTCCAGGAAGGCGTGCAGACGGGCATCATCAACGGGGCCGGCATCGTCGTCACCGTCGCGGGGCTGGCCATCGTCGCCGCGTGGTGGGCGTACCTCTATCGCTGATAGGGACTGTTGTGAGTGTTTTCGGGAGTCGTTGACTGCGGGTTACTCTGAGTTTTACGAACCGTTCGGTTTCACCATGCGGCACAGAATCACAACAGTCCCTATGACTCAGTCCTTGACGAGTGTGACGTGTTCGGCGAGCCAGTCGGCCGCCGCCGTGGCTTCGGCCCGATTCTCGCTCTGGGCCTTGAGCCGGACGTGTTCGCCGGGATAGCTTCCCACGGTGACGTCGAAACGCTCGCGGACCTCCTCGATCCTGTCGAGCAGCGCGCTCTCGGGCTCGTCGGCGCGGACCGTCTCGACGTGCTGGACGGTGCCCGAGAACTCCTCGGCGACCGATTCGAACATCGCCTTCATCTCGTCGGGCACGCCCGGAAAGACATAGACCGATTCAACGACACAGCCCGGTGCGACGCCCTCCTCGTTGTGGAGCACGCGCGCCCCGCTCGGGAGGTCGGTCGTGCCGGACGCGAGGTCGGCGCGCTCGTAGCCGCCGTGTTCTTCGAGCCATTCGACCGCTTCGTCGGTCGCTTCGAGGTCGCGGTCGAACGCCCGCGCGACGGCGTCCATCGTCAGGTCGTCGTGGGTCGGGCCGAGACCCCCAGTGACGAGGACGGCGTCGTAGCGCTCGTGGAGGGTAGCAATGGTGGCGGCGATTTCGTCGATACGGTCGGGGACGACGACCGCGCGCTCGACATCTACACCCCGTTCGGTGAGGCGCGTGCCGAGCCACGCGGCATTCGTATTCACCGTATCGCCGGCCAGCAGTTCGTCGCCGACAGAAACCAGCGCGACGCGCATACCGCACGCTGGTGGCGAGTGCGGAAAAACCCGTAGGTCCAGTCTCGAAAAGCGCCCGTCTCAGAGGTCAGACCACGCCTGCGCCGCCCGCGCCGTGCCGCCGACGTCACGGATCCAGCGCGCGGCGATACCCTTCTTCAGAACCTCCGCCGCCGGTCCGCCGAAGGTGTTGATCGGCACGCCGACGACGTCGTGGGCGACGGCCTCGTCGCCGACCGATATCACTGTCCCCTTGTCCTCGTGAGTCCATTCGGCGAGCGGCTGGCCGTGCAGTGCACGGGCGACGTTCTCGCCGGCGACCTCGGCGGCCTGCCACGCGGCCTGTGCGGTCGGCGGGCATGGGCCGTCGGGCTGGTCGACGATGGCCGAATCACCCAGCGCGAACACCCGGTCGTCACTGGTCTCGAAGGTCGCATCGGCGTTCACCCGGTTGTGCTCGTTTTCGAGGTTCGCATCGCCCATCGCGTCACGGCCCGTGATGCCGCCGGTCCAGACGAACACGTCGTGGGCGAGTGATTCCTCGGACTGAAAGTGGATTTCCTCGGCGTCGGCCTCGGTGATGGGGTCGTCGGTCGAGATCTCGATGTCACGCTCGAGGAGACGCTTTCTGAGCGCGCCCTGTAGCTCGGGGTCGTTGCCCGGGAATATCTCTTCGAGGGCTTCGACGAGCGTGATGTCGATGGGCGCGTGATGCATGTCCCGGAACTCGGCGATCTCGCCAGCGGTCTGGATGCCCGAAAGCCCAGCGCCGCCGATGACGACCTGTGCGGGCTCGTCGGCGGTCGCCTCGCGGGCGGCTTCTTTCACCTGGTCGTGGATTTCGAAGGCGTCGTCGAGGCTCTTCAGCGTGAGCGAGTGTTCTTCGAGACCGTCGATGCCGTAGTAGGCGGTCTGGGAGCCGAGCGTGACGAGCGCGTAGTCGTAGGCAACCGTCGAGCCGTCCGCCAAGGAGACTTCGCGGTCGTCGCAGTCGAGACCGGTGACCTCGCCCTGAATGAAGCGGGTGCTCGGCGATTTGATCGCCTCGATGGGTATCGTGACGTCCTCTTGGACGCTCGGGTCGCGGATACAACGATGGGACTCGTGAAGCACGAGATGGTAGTCGTTGTCCGAGACCCAGACGAGGTCGGTGTCCTCGCCGAGGGCGTCTTCGAGACTCATGATTGCACCGGCCCCGGCATAGCCAGCACCGAGGACGACGACCGTTTCGGTCATACTCGCCCTGTGCGGGCAGCCGTTACAAAGGCTTTGAAACGGCTCGCAGCGGCGTTCGGGTTGCCGTCGCGCTTGCGGGGGGTTTTAACCGTCGTGGCACCCAGCCGTGAGCATGGTCTCGCGGCTCGTTCTGGGATGCGGCGCTGTCGGGCGGACGCTCGTGAGCGCGCTCGCCGACCGTCGAGGGTCGGTGCTGGTCTGTTGTGAAAACGAACACCGCATCGAGACCCTCCGCAGCGACCGCGTCGCCGCCCGACGGGCCGACCCGACCGACCCCGAAACGTTCGCTGCGGTGGCGCGGCCGGTCGACGTCGTCGTCGTGGCCAGCGACGACCCCACAGTGAACCGGACGGCCGCCGACCTCGCCCGCGAGCACTACCCCGACGCCTTCGTCCTCGCGTACGCGGGCAAGGAACCCACTGCCGAGACGCGATTGGAAATCGAGTCGGTCGCCGACCGCGTCATCGACGGCGAGGCGACCGCCGCAGCCGACCTCGTCGAGCGCGTCGGCGAGGCGAGCATGCGGCCCCGACGGCTCCGGCGCGTGCTCCGTTCCATCGAGGGAGCGCTCGCGGTCGTCACCCACGACAACCCGGACCCCGACGCGATAGCGAGCGCGCTCGCCCTCTGTGAGATAGCGCGCACGACCGGCCGCGAGGCGGACATCTGCTATTTCGGCGAGATAACCCACCAGGAGAACCGTGCGCTGGTCAACGTCCTCGGCGTCGACCTCCGCGAGCTCGAACCGGGCGACATCGACGAGTATGGCGGCGTCGCACTCGTCGACCACTCCCGGCCGGGCGTCAACGACCAACTGCCCGAGGACACTCCTGTGGACGTGCTCATCGACCACCATCCACCGCGCGCGCCCGTCGAGGCGCGCTTCGTCGACCTCCGCAGCGACGTGGGCGCGACGAGCACCCTCCTCGTGGAGTACCTCCGCCAGTTGGGCATCGACATCGACGAGACCGTCGCGACCGCGCTGCTGTACGGGATCCGCGTCGACACCGACGACTTCCGGCGCGAAGCCTCGACGGTGGATTTCGACGCCGCAGCCTTCCTGCTGCCCTTTACCGACGAGTCGGTACTCGAACGGATAGCGACACCGAGCATGAGCGCCGAAACCCTAGAATCGATGGGACGGGCGATCTCCAACCGCGAGGTCCGCGGGTCGGTGCTCGTAAGCCATATCGAGGATCTCCACGAGCGCGACGCGCTCGCCCAGTCGGCCGACCAACTGCTCGATATCGAGGGCGTACGGACGACGCTCGTCTACGGCATCATCGACGGCACGGTGTACTGCTCGGGGCGGACTCGTGGAGCCGCCCTCGACATCGGCGAGACGCTTCGGGATGCCTTCGACCAGATCGGCAGCGGCGGCGGCCACGCCGACATGGCCGGCGCACAGATTCCGCTGGGACTGCTCGGCGAGAGCGACGAGAGCGAACTCGCCGACATCGTCCACGACCTCATCGTCAAGCGCTTTTTCACTGCTATCGAGGCGCGCCCGAGCGTACGCTCGGCCGACCAGTTCACCGAGGACGACCGCGAGGACTCCGGCCCGGCGCGTGGTTGATACTGCCGGTTGGAGGCAATACGGGTCCCAATCACGTCGTCATCCATCGGTTTTCCGCATAGCGAACGGACCTCCTTCCGACGACGGGACGAGCGGGAGATTTTTGTCCGCCGACGGCGAGTGCTCACCAATGGCCGAAGGGAGCGAGAAACCGCGGGTCGAAGACTACATGACTCGTGAGGTCGCGACCGTCTCGCCAGACGACACGGTCTCGGCGGTCGCGCGCCGTATCGCCGAGAGCGAAGAACACAGTGGTCTGCCGGTCTGTGACGGGCGCAACTGCATCGGGTTCGTCAGCGCCCGCGACCTCCTGCTCGCCGACGACGACGCGCTCGTCTTCACCGTCATGAGCGAGGACTTGGTGGTCGCCCACCCGGAGATGGCCCTCAGCGACGCCGCGCGTGTCATCCTGCGCTCTGGCATCCAGAAACTTCCAGTCGTCGACGACGCCGGCAACCTCATCGGCATCATCGCCAACACCGACGTCGTGCGCAGCCAGATCGAGCGCGCCACGCCCGAGAAGGTGGGAAAACTCTCGCGCACGCTCGAAAACATCCACGACGTCACAACGAGCCAGCAGCGCCGGCGCGTCGCCCTCGACAGCCTGACGCCCACCCAGTCGAAGGTCTACGGCGACGAACTCGAAGGCCGGAGCTACGAACTCGAACATGGATTGACCGAACCCCTAGTGGTAATCGACAACGATGGGGAACTGCTGCTCGCCGACGGCCATCACAGAGTGAAAGCCGCCGCCCAGTCGGGCATCGACGAGATGGACGCCTACGTCATCGTGGTCGACGAGCGGGTCGAGCTCGGGATGGCCGAGACCGCCCGCAACGAGGGCCTCTCGACCATCGACGACATCGCGGTGGTCGACTACGCCCACCATCCCCTCATCGAGAGCGTCGAGCGCCTCCAGAACCACGAGTAGGCGGCCGCCGGCTACTCCGCTGCCCGGAACCTTCATTGACGACCCCGGCAAAGGTTGCGCGCATGTACGACGAGGAGGACCTCGAAGCGATACGGGAGGGCAAAGAGCGCTGGGCCGACGAGACCCTCGACCCCGTGCTCGACCGCCACGGCGAACGCCAAGACAGATTCGCCACGGTCTCGAATCTGGAGGCCGACCGACTCTACACGCCCGAGGACGTGGCCGACATCGACTACGACGAGGATTTGGGGTTCCCCGGCGAGGAACCCTATACCAGAGGAGTGTATCCGACGATGTACCGCGGGCGCACGTGGACGATGCGCCAGTTCGCCGGGTTCGGGACCGCCGAGGAAACCAACGAGCGCTTTCACTACCTCGTCGAGGAGGGCCAGACGGGACTGTCGACGGCCTTCGACATGCCGACGCTGATGGGCATCGATTCGGACGACGCGATGGCCGACGGCGAAGTCGGGAAAGAGGGCGTCGCCGTCGATACCCTCCGGGACATGGAAATCCTCTTCGACGGCATCGACCTCGAAGGCGTCTCGACCTCCTTTACCATCAATCCGAGCGCCCCAGTCATCTACGCGATGTACGTCGCGCTCGCCGACCAGCGCGGGGTTTCGAGGGAGAAGCTCCGAGGCACCATGCAGAACGACATGCTGAAGGAGTTCATCGCCCAGAAGGAGTGGGTCATCCCGCCCGACCCGTCGCTGGACCTCGTGACCGACACCATCGAGTTCGCCGTCGAGGAGACCCCGAAGATCAAACCCGTCTCGATTTCGGGCTATCACATCCGCGAGGCAGGGTCGACGGCGATCCAGGAACTCGCCTTCACGCTCGCCGACGGGTTCGCCTACGTCGAAGACGCCATCGACCGTGGGCTGGACATCGACGCGTTCGCCCCACAACTGTCCTTCTTCTTCAACTCGCACAACTCGCTATTCGAGGAGGTAGCGAAGTTCCGGGCCGCCCGGCGCATCTACGCGCGCGTGATGGACGAGTGGTACGACGCCGAGGACCCGAAATCGAAGCAGCTCAAGTTCCATACCCAGACCGCCGGCCAGAGCCTCACCGCCCAGCAACCCCTGAACAACGTCGCACGGGTGACGGTGCAGGCGCTCGCCGGCGTTCTCGGCGGGACCCAGAGCCTCCATACAAATAGCTACGACGAGGCGCTTGCGCTGCCGAGCGAGCAAGCGGTACGGGTCGCGCTGCGCACCCAGCAGATAATCGCCGAGGAGTCGGGCGCGGCGGACATCGTCGACCCGCTCGGTGGAAGCTTCGCCGTCGAGAGCCTCACCGACGAGACCGAGGAGAAGGCGATGGCCTACATCGAGGAGATTCGGGAGATGGGCGACGGCTCGGTGCGCGATGGCGTGCTCGCGGGCATCGAACAGGGTTACTTCCACCGCGAGATTCAGGACGCCTCCTTCGAGTATCAAGAGCGCGTCGAGACGGGCGAGGAAACGGTCGTGGGAGTCAACGCCTACGAGACCGACGAGGACACCAAACCCGAGATGCTCCACGTCGACGAGGAAGTACAGGAGCGTCAGCGCGAGCGCCTCACAGAGGTGAAGGCCGACCGCGACGACGCGGCCGTCGAGGACGCACTCGAAACGCTCGGCGACGTAGTTGAAAGCGGCGAGAACACCATGCCGGCCATCGTCGAAGCGGTCAAGGTGGGCACGACGATGGGCGAGATCATGGAGCTGTTCGAGCGCCGCCACGGCTCCTACCGCGAGACCGTCGGCGTGGCCTGAACTGCTCGTTTCGGCTGGTGTTCGTCGAATGGAGTTCGCCATATCTCTCGCGCTCGGGTGGGCGCTCATCAGGTTCGATGTCATCACGACCTACCTCTGGGTGAGTACGTTCAAGCTCAACTGAGTCTCTGGGCCGTGTTCCTCACGCTGGCGAGCACGTACTATCTACTGGAAATCGGCGACGTGCTCGGCATCACCGTCCTCGGCACCACCGGTGGCTACGTTGCCATCCTCACCGCGCTCCTCGCGGTGTACGTCGCCTTCGCCGAGGTGATCAACTGGGCGTACGACGGAACGGTCATTCCGCTCGGCGGCACGCCGGCCGGCGAGAGGGGCGGTTCGTCGGTCCAATCAGCCGACTGACTGCACTCGTCGGTCCTGCCGCGACGATTCTTCAAGGAGAGCGGACGAGCTGTAGTGCTCTCGGATGGAGCTGTCGGTCCGTCTCCTCCGGGGGTACTCACCAATAAACTGCTATCGGATTTTTAATCGTTAGTCCTATGTGGCGTACCACCGAACCACACACCGAGGGAAACAATGTCAGACGAGGACGTCACGATTGAATCACGACTGGCCGAACAGGACTACTTCAGCCCGCCCGAGGAGTTCGTCGAGCAGGCGAACGTCTCCGACCCGGCGGTCTACGACCGCTTCGAGGAGTTCCCGGAAGGGTTCAAGGAGTACGCCGAGATGCTCGATTGGGACGAGAAGTGGGACACGGTGCTCGACGACTCGAACCCGCCCTTCTACGAGTGGTTCGTCGGCGGGGAACTGAACGCCAGCCACAACTGCATCGACC
>CAZJHA010000050.1:0-2139 GCA_964545755.1 uncultured Halobacteriales archaeon
AGTACCGCGAGGACATCGACGCCCACCGGATGGCCAGCGAGGTCGTCATCGACGACATCGTGCCGCCGAGCGAACTCCGCGACGAACTCGCCGCACGATTCGAGTTCTACGAGGGTATCGAGAAATCGCTGCCCGACAAGAAACACGGCACGATACTCTGAATCGCTTGCCTGTCCACAGGCTCACTCGTAGCCGATGTCGGCGGTGAGTTCGCTGTTGCTCCTGACGAACGTCCCGGTGCCGCGGGCGAGTTCGTTGCCGGCGTCGTCGTGGGCGACCGCTTCGGCAATCAACTGGTTCGGGTTATCGTTGACGACCTCGCCCGTAGCGTGAATGGACCCCTCCGACACCGGGCGTTCGAGATGGATGTTGAAGTTCGTCGTGAGCACGAAGACGTCCTCGACCAGCGAGTTAGCCGCGAAGAAGGCGGCGTCGTCGAGCGCTTTGAAATACACCGCGCCGTGGACAGCACCGAGTGGGTGGTAGCTCTCCCGGGTGACCGGAATTTCGAGCGTCGCCGCGCCCTTAGCGACGCTGAGCGTCGTCCGCCCGTCGTCGTTGATGGGTGCGCGCTGGTACATCCGCTCCAACTTCCGAAAATGCGTCTCGTTCACGCTTTGGACTCCGCACAGAGCGCGATAGCCGTTTCGATGGGCGCTACGGCGCGCCGGTGATGACGAACTGGCTCTGGGTGTCGCCGTTGGTCACCTGCCGCGTCGCGCCGGGTGCGACCCGGACCGCATCGCCGGATTCGAGCGACAGCTCCTCGCCTTCGACGGTGATGGTCGCCTCGCCCTCGACGAGGAGGTACACTTCCTCGTGGCCTTCGTCGCCGTGTTCGTGTTCGGGACCCTCCCAGCCCGGTTCGGCGTCGACGACGGTCACACCATGACCCTCGCAGTCGAGCGGCTTCCGGAGGAAGTGCATTCCGTGCTTGCTCTCGGTCTCCTCGTAGTTCACCTTCGTGTGCGACATCACTACTGGTTAGCGGGCCGGACGGAAATACGCAGCGACGGCCGGAATCCGGACCGTCCGCGTGCCGACATCGTCCGTAAGCAACGTTTAGGTTCGGTCGTCACCTGCCCCACTCGTGCGCATCGAGAACAGCTTCGTCCCTGTGCACGGCGTCGGCGAGAAGACCGAGCGCCGGCTCTGGGAGGCGGGCGTCACCCACTGGGACGAGTTCGAGCCATCGCTCGTCGGCAACGTGCAGAGCGGAAACATCACCGAGTTCATCGAGCAGGCCCGTGACCGCCTCGCGGCGGGCGACGCGGCGTTTTTCGACCGTGCCTTCCCGTCGGGTAGCCGCTGGCGACTCTACGAGAACTTCCGGGAGAGCGCCTGCTTTTTCGATATCGAGACCACGGGTCTGGACGCGCGCCACAGCGAGGTGACAACGGTGAGTTTCCACCGTGCCGGCGAGACGACGACGCTCGTCCGTGGCGCGGACCTCACGCGGGTGGCCATCGAGCGCGAACTCGACGCGGCCGACCTGCTGGTCTCGTTCAATGGCACCCGCTTCGACGTACCCTTTCTCGAACACACCTTCGACCTCGATATCGCCCAGCCGCATCTCGACGCCATGTACCCCTGTCGGAAACTCGACCTAACTGGTGGACTGAAGGCAATCGAGCGCGCGGTCGGCATCGAGCGCGACCGGCCGGACATCTCGGGGCGGGACGCGGTACGGCTCTGGCACGCCTACGAACGCGGCGACGAGGATGCGCTGGCGACGCTAGTCTCGTACAACCGCGCCGATACCGTGAATCTCAAAACGCTGATGGACACCGTTACGCGCCGACTCCACGATTCGGTGTTCGTCGGTGGCGACGAACCACAGTAAACCAGTCTCGATTCGAAATCCGCTATCGACTGCCTACAACCGTCCAGGCCGCGAAGAGATGATTTCTGAAGAACTCGAAGGGGTTAGCTGCGTCGCGTGGCGAGCAGCGCGGCTCCGAGCAGCGCGACCACCGCCACGGCGATGCCGAAGCCCGGACCGCCGGCTTCGGTTCCCTGTCCGCCGCCGTTCGTTCCGCCGGCAGTTCCGGCGGCGGTTTCGCCACCAGCAGTTCCGGCCGCGGTTCCGGCGCTCGTCGTCCCGGTGCCGGTCGCTCCGCCTCCGGCGGTCGTCGTGGC
>CAZJHA010000050.1:2239-6834 GCA_964545755.1 uncultured Halobacteriales archaeon
TTCCGGCGCTCGTCGTCCCGGTGCCGGTCGCTCCGCCTCCGGCGGTCGTCGTGGCAGGCGCGGTCGATTCGGTGACTTCGAGTGTCGCGTTCCGGACGCTGCCGTTGTTGAGCGTGATACCGACCGTGTAGGTGCTCGGCTCGGGCGGGTTCGTCACGCCGCCGTAGCTGATGTTGAGACGGTCGCCCTCGCTGACGGTGACCGTTCCATCGAAGCCGATGGTGAGGTTCTGGCCCTCGGCACCGATGGTCGGGGCGGTCGTGTTGTTGACGACGCTCTCGCCGCCGAGTGTGGCCGAGAAGATGCTCCCCCCAACGAGCCCGATGGAGGCGTTACTATCGCCGTAGTTGACGGTGAGTTCGCTCAGGTTCCCCGTCGCGTTCGGTCCAGCGACCACCGACACGTTGTGACTTGCGCTCTCGTTGCCGGCTCCGGAGGGAACGGCCGTAATCGAGGCGTTCCCGCTCGCGGCTTCGGTCTCATCGGTGGCGGTTGCGTTGCCGGCCGTCGCGTTCGCGCCGATGGTGAGCGGCGCGTTCCGGAAACTACCGTTGTTGACCGCGACGCCGACGGTATAACTACCGTTTTCGGGCGGGTTCGTGACGCCACCGAAGGTGACGTTCAGACGGTCGCCTTGGCTGGCTTCGACCGTGCCGTCGAAGCCGATGGTGAGGTTCTGGCCCTCGGCACCGATGGTCGGGGCGGTCGTGTTGTTGACGACGCTCTCGCCGCCGAGTGTGGCCGAGAAGATGCTCCCCCCAACGAGCCCGATGGAGGCGTTACTATCGCCGTAGTTGACGGTGAGTTCGCTCAGGTTCCCCGTCGCGTTCGCACCGACGACCGTCGAGACCGTGTAGTTGGCGCTGGTGTTCGGAGCGCTCGGAGCAGCCGTGATCGTGGTGTTGCCGTCGGTGGTGGCCGTCCCGGTGCCCATCTCGGTCTCGTTCGCTGCCTCGGCCGTCGTCGTCGCGTTCGCCGACTCGTTTGTGACGGTTGTCGTCGTGTTCGCCGCGTCGGTCGTCTCGTTTGCCGACTCGTTCGTCGTGGTCGTCTCGTTCGCCGTGGCGTTGGCCGCGTCGCTCTCGTTACCGGTGACGTCGAGCGGAACCGTTCGCTCTGCGTCGCCACCGACGACGCTCACGGTGAACTCGTAGTCGCCGGTCGGCACGCCGGTAAAGTTCATACCGACGATTTCAGTGCGGTCGAGCCCTTCGGTGTCGTACGCCTCGCTATCGAGGGTCGCTTCGTCTATCTGCTCGTCACTGAGACCGGGCGCGCTGATCTCGACATCGTACGTTTCACCGTCGTACAGTCCGTAGACGATGTTGAGGTTGAGCACGCCCTCGGCGACCGACTCGACGGTGTTCGCCGCGGCGTCCCTGAAGCGGACGTTCAACGGCTGTTCCTCCGATGGGCTGTAGAACCCCTCCTCGCTCGCGCTCGCGTTGGTGGCGTTCTCGCCGGCGTCCTGTGCAGCGACCGTGCCAGCTGCGGCGACGCTGCCGACGACCGCCGCAAGCACCACCAGCGCGGCGAGACCCACGCTTCGATATGTATTGTCCTGTGTCATGTTTTTCTCGTATCGTGTGGCGAGGGCGGCCAGCGAGCGATTCGGTCATCGAATCGCCCGCCGGAGAGACCGCCATCGCTCCGGTTGGCGTCGATGGGTATGATACACCAACGTGATATATTCTTTTTGGTGCTCCTCGTCACGAACTCATTCGTTCGGGCGTTTCAGCGAGAGGATAGTCCTGCGGAACTCACAGACGAGGTCGTCGTCCTGATTGAACGTCTCGACGCACATCGTGACGACGCCGCGCTCGCCGTCGCTGGTCTCGCGTTTTTCGACGACCGTCGAGCGGGCACGTATCGTATCGCCGTGGAAGACGGGATGGGGGTGTTCGACGTCGTCGTAGGAGAGGTTGGCGACGATGGTGCCATCCGACGTGTCGGGAATCGTCAGTCCCACCGCAAGCGAGAGCGTGTACAGCCCATTGACGAGGCGTTCGCCGAATTCGGTGTCGGCGGCGAACTCGCTGTCGAGATGGAGTGGCTGTTGGTTCATCGTCATATCACAGAACCGTTGATTGTCGCTTTCGCTTATCGTTCGTCGCTTGTCGTGCTCGATGGTTTCGCCCTCCTCGAACTCCTCGTAGTAGCGCCCGGTCATGGCGGACGCTCGCGCGCCGAGGCCAAAAGCCATCGGTCGCGGCTCGCAAATGATGGCGGTGCCGATACGGTTATAACAATACCTATAGGGCCGGGCGTTCAATCGCCACGGCACGGTCGATGGCGCTGCACCCTGCCGACGGGTACGGCGTCGAATACCTATCCATCATGACGACGACAGCTCCAACCGAGACCAAGGACCCGCCCGAGACCGCCGCCGAGACCGCCCGCCACCAGCTCGACCGGGCGGCCTCGCATATCGATGTCGACCCCGGCGTCGTCGAGCGGCTCAAACATCCCAAATCCATCCATCAGGTCTCCATCCCGGTCGAACGCGACAGCGGCGAGACGGAGATATTCACGGGCTATCGCGCCCACCACGACAGCGCGCGCGGGCCGTTCAAGGGTGGACTGCGCTATCACCCCGACGTGAGCGCCGAGGAGTGTGTGGGCCTGTCGATGTGGATGACCTGGAAGTGTGCGGTGATGGACATCCCCTTCGGCGGCGGCAAGGGCGGCGTCGTCGCCAACCCGAAGGAGCTGAGCGAGCGTGAAAACGAGCGGCTCACCCGCCGGCTCGCCGAGGAACTGCGCGACGTCATCGGGCCGATGCGGGACATTCCCGCTCCCGACATGGGGACGAACGCCCAGACGATGGCGTGGTTCATGGACGCCTACTCGATGCAGGAGGGCGAGAGTCACCCCGGCGTCGTCACCGGCAAACCGCCGATAGTCGGCGGCAGCTACGGCCGCGAGGAGGCTCCCGGCCGGAGCACGGCCATCATCACCCGCGAGGCGCTCGATGAGTACGGCAAGGACGTTGCGGACGCGACGATAGCGATTCAGGGCTTCGGCAGCGTCGGCGCGAACGCCGCCCGCCTGCTCGACGAACTCGGTGCGAACGTCGTCGCCGCCGCGGACGTCAACGGGGCCATCCGCGACCCTGATGGACTGGACACGAAGGACGTCATCTCACACGAGGAGGAGCCGGGCATGGTCTCGGGCTATAGCGCACCGGAGAGCCTCTCGAACGCCGAACTGCTCGAACTCGACGTCGATGTCGTGATTCCGGCCGCCATCGGCAACGTCCTCACCGTCGACAACGCCGACGATATTCGGGCGGACATCGTCGTCGAAGGTGCCAACGGTCCCACGACGACCCGCGCCGACGAGATCTTCGCCGAGCGCGAAATCCCTGTTATCCCCGACATCCTCGCCAACGCCGGCGGCGTCACAGTCTCGTATTTCGAGTGGCTGCAGGACATCAATCGTCGCGCGTGGACGCTCGAGGAGGTCAACGACGAGTTGGAAGACGAGATGCTCTCGGCATGGAACGACGTTCGCGGGGCGTACAAGGCCCACGAGGACGTGACGTGGCGCGAAGCGGCCTACATCGTCGGTCTCACGCGCGTCGCCGAGGCCCACGAGGTCCGCGGTCTCTGGCCGTAGATTCAAGCCGCGCGCCCGCTTTTTCCGGCTATGGCCAGACGAAGCGTGCTCTTCACGCCGGCCGACCGACCATCGATGTGCAGGAAAGCCCCCGATAGCGGGGCCGATGTCGTCGTCTTCGACCTCGAAGACGCGGTCGCGCCCGCCAGAAAGGACGAGGCGCGCGAAGCGGTCAGAGAGGTCCTCACGAGTGATTTCGACCCCGACTGTGAGGTCTGCGTTCGAGTCGCTCGGGAGTACGACGCCGACCTCGACGCGCTTCTCGATGGCGAGCCACGCCTCGATAGTCTGATGATGCCGAAAGTCGAGGGTGCGGGAGATGTCGCCGCGCTTGCCGACTCGCTCGCCGAACGCGGCGCGGCGTATCCGGTGTTCGCGCTGGTCGAGACGGCACGAGGCGTACTCAATGCCGACGCCATCGCCGCGGCCGAGACCACGACGGCAGTCTGTTTCGGGGCCGAGGACCTCGCCGCGGACCTCGGCGCACGGCGAACCGAGGAGGGAACGGAAGTGCTCTACGCGCGCGAGCGCACCGTGCTCGCGGCGAGTGCGGCCGGCGTCGACGCCATCGACACGCTCGTGACCGATATCGAGGCGACCGAGCGCCTCCGTGAGGACGCCGACTTCGCCGTCGACCTCGGCTACGACGGCAAGATGGCCATCCATCCCGCACAGGTTTCGGTCATCAACGACGCCTACACTCCGAGTACGGAACGCATCGCGTGGGCCGAGCGCGTTCTCGATGCGAAGAGCGAGGCCGATGCCGACGACCGGGGCGTCTTCCGCGTCGACGGCGAGATGATAGACGCACCGCTGGTCGCGCAGGCCGAGCGGGTTCTCGACCGTGCACGCGCCGCTGATTCGGGGTGAAAGTATGCCTGTGGCTACGGAGGCCGCGTGACGGCCGAACTCTCGGTTTTGACCGGTACACGATGTTTTATATGAAATCGGCAGCACCTACCGTTAGAGGAAAGAGG
>CAZJHA010000050.1:6934-11779 GCA_964545755.1 uncultured Halobacteriales archaeon
CCGCTGTCGTGATTATTTCGACAATCGTCAACACGTTCGTGCCCTCTGGCGGCGGCGAGTGGACCGTCATCGGCCCGATAGTCACCCCTCCCCCCCGCTGCTCGGCATCATCTCGATGCGCGCCCGGGACATCTTCGGTTACACCAACATGATGCTCCTATTGGCACTTCCCTTCTTCCTCGTCGCAATCACCGTCGTTCCATATGCTGGCTCCTTCTGGTCGGGCATCGTTCCATTCTAGCGCCACACGCTGATTTCCGCCGTTCGGGGACTGCTCGTGAACCGTGGATTCGGCTGGAGACCACTTCCCGCAGTGGTCCGTCTCGACACGCTTAACATCCGCGTCGCCGACTGTCAACTATGCCCGGGGACGTAAACCCTTTTGAGAGTCTACAGACTCAACTCGACGAGGCCGCAGCCGCGCTGGATATCACGGAGGGCGAACTCGAACGACTCAAACACCCCGAACGCGTGCTCGAAACCACCCTCTCGGTCGAAGACGACGATGGCTCGCTGGCGACGTTCAAAGCCTTTCGCTCGCAGTTCAACGGCGACCGCGGCCCGTACAAGGGCGGGATTCGCTACCATCCGAACGTCTCACGGGACGAGGTGAAGGCGCTGTCGGGCTGGATGGCCTACAAGTGCGCGCTCGCCGATATCCCCTACGGCGGCGGCAAAGGTGGCATCGTCATCGACCCACACGAGCATTCCGAAGCCGAACTCGAAGCCATCACGCGGGCGTACGCCGCCGAACTCCGGCCGCTGGTCGGACCCGAACGGGACATTCCGGCACCGGACGTGAACACCGGCCAGCGCGAGATGAACTGGATAAAGGACACCTACGAGTTGCTCGAAGACACCACCGCTCCCGGTGTCGTCACCGGCAAGGCCATCGCCGTCGGCGGGAGCGAAGGTCGCGTCGAGGCAACAGGAAGGTCGGTGATGCTCACCGCCCGCGAGGCCTTTGACTACCTCGGCATCGGAATGGACGGCGCGACGGTCGCCATCCAGGGCTACGGCAACGCCGGCGCAATCGCCGCCCGCCTTCTCGACGAGCAGGGAGCGACCATCGTCGCTGTTTCGGACTCCAGTGGGGCGATACACGATCCCGACGGACTCGACGCCGAGGCGGTTCGGGACCACAAGATGGAGACCGGCAGCGTCACCGGCTATCCGAGCACCGAAGGCCTCTCCGACGAGGAGCTGCTGACCCTCGATGTCGACCTCCTGATTCCGGCGGCACTCGAAAACGCCATCGATGAGGACGTCGCCGAGAGCCTCGCGGCCGACCTCATCATCGAGGCCGCGAACGGCCCGCTCACACCCGCCGCCGACGACGTACTCGAAGAACGCAACGTCTACGTCCTTCCCGATATCATCGCCAACGCCGGCGGCGTCACCGTCTCCTACTTCGAATGGGTGCAGAATCGCCAGCGATTCTCTTGGTCAGAAGAGCGCGTCAACGACGAACTCGAAACCGTCATCGAGGACGCCTTCGCGGCACTCATCGACACCTTCGAGGAACGCAACCTCCCCAGCCTGCGCACCGCCGCCTACGCCATCGCCATCCAGCGCGTCCTCGACGCCGACGAGAAGAACGGACGCTTCCCCTGAAAGCCCTCGCTCGCCCTTTTCATTTCCGCCAGGACAGCACCGCCAATGCATTGCGCGTGCCGGGCCACGCCCGGCACGCGCTCAAGCCCCCGTCCCTTCCCGTGCGGCTGCGATGAACGCCATCGCAGCCGCGTGGCACTCCTCCCGCAACCACACAGACCGCAGCCGCTTCGCACCGTACAGACCGCCACCGCAACCACACCGCATAGCCACAGCACCGCAAACCGCCGACAGCACCGCTCAGATTCCCAGCATCAATGGTCCCATTAACACACCCATCAGATGCACCCGACGCGCGCCGAGCTTCGCTGGCACCAATCCGACCAGCACGCTCGCCGAGAACGCGCCCACGCCGATGAACCCCGAAAAGAGGTACGCGAGAGCGACCAGCAGACAGAGCACACCAACTGAGAGATACGTGTAATCGACCCGGCCGACCGTCCGCAGATAGCGGTCGCCCACGAGCGGCACGAGCACGAACCCGACGCCGGCCGCAAGGGCGACCCCCGACAGCAGTAGTGGAAGGTCGAGCGGCACACCGGTCGAATCGAGCGCGACGAGCACCCCAGTCCGTGGTGAGCCGAGCGCGACGAGCGCGAACAGCGCGAAAATCGTGTTACTGGTATTGACGCCGCTCGTCGCGACCAGAAACCCACGCGCGCCGTCGTCGCTCGGGACCGCAGGCAGCGTCACCGTCGCCGCGACCGCCGCCGACACGCCCGGCAGATAGCCCACGACCGCACCCGACACCGTGCCCGCGAGCGCCGTCAGTCCAACCGTTCTTCGGGGTGTCGTCACGGCCGCATCGGCCTGTTCTGGCACCCCAGCCCCGTCGATAGCCTCGATGAGAACCGGCGCGCCGAACAAGCCAGCGAACAGTGGCATCAGCATGCCCCCGCTGGCCAGCGGTGCGCTCGGCTCGATGTCGAGGGTGAGCCAGCCAAGCCCTGCGCTCAGAAGGAAGGCGAGCAAACCCCCGAATCGCGCCGGGTTCGAGCGCTCGGTGACGACCAGAAAGAGCGCGACCCCACCGAGTACGAGCGGCAGACGGCTCCGCACCGTCGGATATATTGACACCATCAGCTCGGTCATCGGGAGCGCGAGCGGCACGGCCAGCACGACCGCCAGCGCGCTCCCGAGTGCCGACAGTCGCAGCGCCTCGCGTCCGCGGCCCGCGACCACGAGCCGATGGCCCGGCAGCGCCGAGGCGGCCATCGCCGCGTCCGGCACGCCGAGCGCGAGTGCCGGCACCACATCCAGAAACGTGTGGGTGACACCCGCCGCGAGCATCGCCGCACCCACGAACAGCGCGGGTCCCGGGACCTGCGGCGCGGCCGCCGCCAACAGCAGCGCGAAGTTGTTCGCGTGCAGGCCGGGTACGAGACCGCTCACCGTCCCAAGCGCGATGCCCCCGAGGACGAACCCGAGCGCCATGAGGCCCGACTCGGGGGCGAACACCACGCTCTCGATCAGCGACACCATCCGCTACGAGGTGGTCGCGGTTTCGTATGTAAACGCTCGCACCGCTACCCGCGAAAATAAATCGAGAACTGAGTAGCTTCAGCCGAACAGCTCGCCGAGACCCTCGCCGCCAGCGTCGTCGTCTTCGTCTTCGTCTTCGACTTCTTCCTCGGTCTCGGCTTCCTCTTCGGCCTCTTCCTCGCCGGTATCGGCTTCGCCGCCGGCTGCCGCTGCGCCGCCCGCACCGCCGGCTCCACCCGCGGGCACTGCGGCGGCCTGCTCGACGGCCTCCTCGATGTCGACGTCTTCGAGGGCGGCCACGAGCGCCTTCACGCGGGACTCCTCGACGTCCGCACCGGCCGCTTCGAGGATGTCCGTGACGTTGTCTTCGTTGATCTCTGCGTCCGTCTCGTTCAGGATGAGTGCTGCGTAAACGTATTCCATTGTTGTGTTGGTTGCGTTGGTAGGTATGGGTTAGCCGAACATCGCTCCGAGACCTTCGCCCGCGTCGTCATCGTCATCGTCGTCTTCGTCTTCTTCCTCGGCTTCTGTGTCGGGTTCGGACCCGGTGTCGGCCGATTGGTCGTCGCTCGATTCGTCCTCGTCGCCCGTTTCGGCAGGGGCCGTGATGCCGCGTAGCTCCTCGGGCAGGGCCTCCTCGTCGTCGATGTTGGCCGCGAGCGCACGCATCTGTGCGTCCGCACGGCTCACGAGGTCGTCGGCGAGCGCAGGACTTTCGATGGCTGCCTCCAGCCCGAGGCTCTTGGCCTCCGTACTGCCCTTGCCGAGCAGCGTGCCCGCAGTTCGAGTAGTCGGGTAGGCCGCGTTGACCGAGAGATTTCGCCCGGCTGCGGCGGCCGCCTCGACGTCCACCCGGTATTCGTCGATGTCGATGGCCAGTTCGTCGGGTTCGAACAGGATACCGTCGGCGTACACGGTCCGGAGGTCGAGACCCACTTCTTTGGGCTCGATACCGAGTTCGCCGAGGACGTTGGCGAGTGTTTGTGAGACTTCCTCGCCCTCCTCCAGGACTGTCGAATCCTCGGTGACCTGAATCGACCCGTCCATGATGCGCGCGGCCGCGCCGACCTGCTGGAGTTCGCCGACGAACGGACCGGGGTCGATGCCGGTGTCGCCCTCGGGAATCACGATGGGGTTGGGAGCGATTTCGCCGGCGTTGATGGGAGCCGGCGTCTTCGAGGCCTCCAACTGTCGGTAGAGTCCGAAGGGATTGGCGTCGGCACCGATGAGGCCGACCTGTCCGTCGACCTCCTCGATGAGGTCGGCGACGCCGCCGTCGGCCTCGTCGAGCGCACGCACCAGCAGAGTGTTGCGCGCGACGCGGAGTTCCGCCGAACCCCTGAGGTCGCGGCGCATCGCCTGCAACTGCCGGCTCGGAATCCCCGCGATGGAGACGACGCCGACGCTCTCGTATTCGCCGATGAGGTCGGCGAGGTCGGCGACTTCCTGCCGTTTCCATTCGGGAACCGTCTCGGTGTGATGCTCGCCCTCGGCGGACATCAGGCCACCTCCACGGCCGGTCCCATCGTCGTTTTCACGTACATCGTGTCGATGTTCAGCGGTCCCTTTTCGAGGTTGGCTTCGAGCCGGCGGACGATGACGTCGATGTTGTCGGCGATCTCCTCGGCGCTCATGTCGGCCGCCCCCACCCGTGTGTGGAAGGTCCGCCGGTCGCGGCTCCTGAGCTGCACAGTATTCTTCATCCGGTTGATGGTCTCGACGACGTCGTCGTCGGGCTGGAGCGGCGTG
>CAZJHA010000051.1:0-8420 GCA_964545755.1 uncultured Halobacteriales archaeon
CGCTAATCGAGGCCGGGGCCATCGGCGGTATCGTCACCCTCTCCGACGTCCTGAACCGCGATGCCGTTCGGATGGGCCGGGCACTCGCGGGGCTACTCGACGCCGCGTTCCCGCTGCGCGCCGCCCTTGACACCGCTCGTGGCGAGAGCATCGTCGGTGGACAGTATCTTGTCGTCGGCGACGGCGGGTTTGCCATCGCCCACGCCGCGAGCGGCACGCCGACCCTCTACGAAATCGAGCGCACCGAGGAGGGGTTTCGAGTCGACCAGTTCACGTACCCGACGCGCGAACGCGGTCTCGGCAGTCTCCTCATCCCTTCGGCTGCGGGCGAAAGCGACTGTTATCTCGCTTCGGGCCATGTCCGGACGTTCACGCTCGCCGCCCACGAGCTATGGGCGTTTCTCGCACTCGAAGCGATGCCGGTGAAAATCGATGGACGGCTGTACTGGAGCGACCGGCTCGATGCCGACGTGATTCAGGGACCGGGGTAAGTGCAGGCACTGTCGGCGGTCACGGCCTCGGTCACACCGAGACACGTCACTTCGAACTGGATGCTCCTCGGTAGCGGTTTCGACTCGGCTGGCTTCTGTCGACTGTCGACCATGACGGTTCGAGGGAAATCCGCAGCCGAAGTGAATCTATTGTAACTATTCGAATACTATATTGGTGGCCAAAACACATCCCGAGCGGCCGCTACGCAGCGCACCGGCGGCGCTCGCCCACTAGCTCGTGGTTCATCCCTCGACTCATCCACGCTGGGCAAGCCGACCGTCCCGGACGATGAATCGATACGTTACCCAATTCTTTCGATTTTATGCGTTTCAGGCGCTCTTGGCCAGTAAAATTAAATAGATGGGGGGCCTCGGTTTAGCTACGATGGCTTTTTCGAACCGAATCGAAACGGACGTTGCTGACATCTACCGCGCCGTGTTCGCTGGCGCTGCCGACGAGGCGTTCGTCGTCGTTCCCTCGGCGGCGTCGGTCGAGCGGTTGGTCGCGGTGCTCGATGCCCTCGACAGCCCGCCGACGGTTCGGCTGCTCGCGTTCGACGACACGCTCAAGACCGTCCTCGACGACTTCCTCGTCGCCAGCACGGCCGCCGACCTCGTCGCCGACGGCACGCTCTCGCTGCGGACGACCGAGGACGCCGGTACCGGTCCGTTGGTCATCACCGAGAGCGCGGTCGTCTCGCTCGTCACGGCCGGCCAACGGGTGGCCGCGCTCGGAACGGACGACGAGGCGTTCGTGGCGAGTGCCACCGAACAGTACGACGGGCGCTGGGAAGAAAGCTCGGAATACAGCCTCAGAACGCCGCCGATCTCGCGAGTGCGCGAGACGATGGCCGAGGCGTTCGATTCCGGCATGCGCGAGGACTTCGACGCCGTGCTTGCCTCGCTTGAGACCGCCCGCGGCGACGGCGACGGTCTCGACGAGGTGACCATCAGCCTGCTCGTCGCGGCGAAAAACGAGGAACTGCTCTACGACATCTCGAAGTGGGGCGAGGACACCGGCGTCGCGAGCAAGGCGACCTTCTCGCGGACGAAGACCCGCCTCGAAGAGATGGGACTGCTCGACACGACGAAGGTCCCCATTGACGTCGGTCGACCCCGCTTGCGGCTGCTGCTCGGCGACGACCGCCTTCGGGAGGCGGACGCCAGCGAACTGGCCGCCGTCGCCAGCAGTCTCCTCTCGACGGACGCTTCCTGAGTCTCAGTTACTCGCGAACGCTGCTTCGAGGTCGTCTGCGAGCACCGCGATGGCGTCGCGGCTGCGGTCGACGGTGTCGACCAGATTGAGGAACCCGTGAATCATCCCTTCGAAGTGCTCGTGAGTGACTGCAACGCCAGCCGCATCAAGGCGGTCGGCGTAGGCGAACCCCTCGTCGCGTAGCGGGTCGAACCCTGCGGTGATGACGGTCGCCGGCGGGAGAGTGGAGAGGTCGCGGGCCAAAAGCGGCGCGGCGTATTCGTTGCGCGCGTCGGTCGGGTGTTGGAGATAGCGTTCGTAGTACCACTCGGCACTCTCCAGTTCGAGGAGATAGCCCTCGGCGTTCTCCTCGTAGGAGTCGAACTGCTTCACTGTCGGCGAGTTGACCGACGGGTAGACGAGCGATTGGTGGCAGAGTTCGGGACCGTCGCGGTCGCGGGCGGCGAGCGTGACGGCCGCGGCAAGATTGCCGCCCGCACTGTCGCCACCGACGGCGATGCGCTCGGGGTCACCGCCCAGCTCGTCGGCGTACGCGGCGGCCCACTCGACGGCCGCATAGCAGTCCTCGACGGCCGCCGGGAAGGGGTGTTCGGGTGCGAGGCGGTAGTCGACCGAGACGACGAGACACTCGGCGGCGTTGGCGAGCGCGCGACAGACTGGGTCGTGGGTGTCGAGACTGCCGACGACCCACCCACCGCCATGAAAGGTGACGAACACGCCGTACGGCTCCGTACCCGATTCGGGTGCGTACACTCTTACGGGAAGCGGTCCGTCGGGACCACCGATGGCGAAGTTCTCGATATCGCCGACGGGTTCGGGGTCGGGCGTCGTGAACAGCTTGTCGAGGCGCTCGCGGGCGGTCGGGACCGACATGCCGTGGGTCGGTGGAGCGCGTTGTTGGTCGATGGTCTCAAGCAGCCACTGAACCTGCGGGTCCGGTTGGTCCATTCACCGAAGCGACGACGACCGGCGACGTAACTCTGTCCATCGAATAACTCGGAGGTATGTGGAAAGGCTTTCGTATGCCCGTTGGGTATGGGCGGCGATGAGTTCCGTGAGCGCGCTGGCCCAGCGACTCGCTGTGGTTGCCGGTTTCGAGAGTCCCCAGGTGAGTCTGGAGCAGTACCGAACGCCGCCGGAGCTGGCGGCCAGACTGGTCCACGATGCCGACCTACAGGGCGACATCGACGGACGCTTCGTCATCGATTTGGGTACCGGAACCGGGATGCTCGCGCTCGCGGCCGCGCTCCGGGGTCCCACGGGCGTGGTGGGTATCGATATCGACCCCGACCCACTCTCGACGGCGCGCGACAACGAGGGGCGGGTCGGCACAGTTGCCGACATCTCGTGGCTGCGCGCCGACGCGACCGACGCGCCGCTCGATACAGGCAAGGAGACGACCGTCGTGATGAACCCGCCCTTTGGCGCACAGAACGACAACGAACACGCCGACCGTGCGTTTCTCGCCACGGCCGCCCGCCTCGGCGATGTCTCGTACTCGGTCCACAACGCCGGCAGTCGGGCGTTCGTCGAATCGTTCGCGGCCGACAACGAGGGGACGGTCACCCGGAAGTTCCGCGCCGAACTCGACCTTCCGCGTGCGTTCGACTTTCACGACGATGAGTCCCACACCGTGGAGACCGAAATCTTCCGCATCGAGTGGGACTAAACCAGAATTCAACCAGTAAGAAGAAACAGCGATGACGAATGCAGCATCTCTAAACTCCGAGGCCATCGAGGTCAGTTTTCAGCATCCTGGAGCAGAGCCACAACCGAGCAGCAGTGGCTGTTCATCACAAGAAAAAATCATCATCACGAACACCAGCACCTACCCCATAGACTTCACTGACCACGTTCTCCGATGCGATTCTCAATGACTATACATTTTCTCAGACTTCCTCAACAACGTCGAACCAGGAGCCGAAGTTCGAATTGGGGGTGGTAGAAAGAGTCATTCAGTACTACAGAGACATCCACCAATCTACATCATCAACACAGGCCTAGTCCCTCCACTCCTAGACAAAAGCGGAGGAAACCTTTTCATTAGAGATACCGAGAATGAGGCCGTCATCGCCGAGTATTACGAAGGCCGCTAAGAACGAAAAGAGAAGAGTGAACTACCGTGCCCTACTCGCTCACGGCTGACGCCGTTCGCTCGTTGAGGACGCGGCTTCCTGCCTCTACGACACGCTTTGCAGATACGGCTGTATCCACAGGGAGCGCGGTCTCCACAGGCGTGATTCGGGGTGTCCCACCCCTATACGTTCGAGACCGCGAGAAAGAATGTTCCATGCAGCGCTCGCGTCCCTGTCCGCAGTGAAACCGCACGCGGGACAGGAATGTTCGCGGACCTACAGCGGTTTGTCGGTCTAAAGCCACGTCAGGATCTGGCCGTAGAGGTCCTGGGCGGTCAGGAACGTGAACACGAACATCAGCCCGGTGACGACGGCGAGCCCGGCGTTAAGCCACCGGGAGTGGTCGAAGAACCGCTGGTTGGCCAGAAACAGCGCGAGCGCGGTGATCGGCAGCCCGATCAGGCCGTTCACCGCCGGCATCGTAATGCCAAGCCGGACGGGCGTCAGGTCGGTGAACTCCAACAGCAGAATGGCGAACATCGCCGACATGACGATCAGCCCCTCGACGACGCGCCGGAAGGCGTTGTCGCCGAAGACGGTCCGTCGCCCCCACGCCTGTGGGAGCATGAATCCAGCCCCGAACAGGGTGCCGGTGGCCGACGAGAGCGACGCCAGAAACACCGCGAGGACGAACACCACCAGCGCCGCCTCCCCGAGGATCGGCTCCAGCGGTTGGCCGGGGCTGGTGAGTGTCGGCGTTCCCGGCTCCATCGTCAGCGCCGAGACCACGATCACGGCCCCGCTGAGGAGGACCACGAAGGCGATCCCGACGAAGTTGTCCTTCCGGTAGGGTGCCATCTCGGTCCATTCCTTCGACGGCTTCATGCTCGATTGGATGAAGAAGTTCGGGTAGTAAACCGTCGTTCCGAGCAGGCCGGCGATGGCCGCCAGATAGCCGACATCGGTTGACTGTAGCGCCGGGACGAGTCCGCTCGCCACCTGCCCTATCGGCAGGTCGAGACCGAGCGTGAGCACGATATAGATGCCGAACACCGTCAGGATGATCGCCGTGATGGCGGCCTCGATCCGGTCGTAGATGCGCAACTCCATTAGCGCGATCCCGATTCCAGCGGCGATGACGATGCCGATATAGACGTTGTTGAGCGGCGTCAGCCACGCGAGCGCGGCACCGCCGACCGCGTAGTTCGAGATCGCCCAGAAGTGCATGATAAACGAGACGACGACCGAGAGCGCCTTCGATGGTCCCGCCCCGATGGTGTTTCGGATGTACGTCATCAGCGGCTGATCGATGGTGGCGAGGCGACCCGCCATCTCGTGCATTCCCATGTCCACGACGAGCGCGAGCGGCAACACCCACAGGAGGGCGAACCCGAAGTTCGCTCCCGTATCCGAGAGGATGTACACCGACCCCGCCCCGAAGACGTTCGCCGAGAACAGGAGACCGAGACCGTACGCCTCGATGAATCGTTTCGGTCCCTCCACCGGAAGCCACGACGGGACGTATCTATCGACCGAACTCATCCTCGAACCTCTCTCGTTCGTATCATCTCTGGTCGAACTCCAAGCTCGTCTGCAGACAGACCTTCCTATTGTTTGGTTCGACTGCCTGCAGGTGACGGGTGTTTTAAACTCACCAATTCGAAACAGGGGCGTTCGCCGACGCGTTCTTCGACCGAAATTGGGTGGCCTCGTGTCGGGAACCGACTGTTGTTGGGGCGGAGCGCAAGATACATCCGTCGCGGGTAGGACCAGTCAACGAAGCAATGGCTCCGAAGACGGCGATTTACGTCCGTGTCGCGCCGGGCACGGCATCGACGCGCGAACAGCGCGAGGCGGCACTCGAATACGCCGCCGACGTGTTGGGCATCGACCCAGCCGACGGTCTCGTCCTCACCGATTCCGGAACGTACACGCGCACTGACAACGATTCGGGACATCAACGGCTGTTCGACCTCGCGGCTGACGGCGCAATCGAGCGCGTCATCATGTGCGACGCCGCGCGGATCGCAACGAACATGCGCGACCTGAACGACCGGGTTACGCAGTTGGTCGGGGCGGGCGTCGCCGTCCACATCATTGAACCTGGCATCCGCATCGGTGAATCGGGTAGAGACTCCGGGCCGGACGACCGGATGCTGTTGCGCGTGCTCGGTATCGCCGCGGAGTTAGAAACCGCGGTGAACAGCGAGCGAACCCGGGAGGGAATCGCCGCCGCCAAAGCGGAAGGTAAACACGTCGGCCGACCGCCCTTCGGCTTCGACGCCGACGGTGCGGGCGGATTGATTCCGAACGAGGACTTCGAGACCGCACTGGCGGTGATCGAGGAGATCGAGGCGGGCGAGAGCAAACGCTCGACCGCCCGCCGGGCCGGTGTCACCCGCTCGACGGTCGGGAACATCATCGATCAGAAGGAGCAGTATCTCGACTACGCGGCCGGACGAGAGAAGTGACCCCTCCGGCTACTGCTCTGTCCGCTCGAACGCTCTCCTGGCCGGATTTCGGCAGTTCGTCGTGTTGTCATCGATGGTCGGCCGTTGTAGCGACGGCAATCGGCCGAACTCACCGATAGCGCTCGCGTTTGGCTATCGGAACGTGTGTCTCGCCGACCGCGGCGAACAGTTTTCGACCCTCGCGGCTGAAGGTGAGGTTCGCGGCGCGCGTGGTTCCGTTTCGTGGTAGTGTCGCGCGTCCGAGCGTCTCGTTGTCCCGCGAAACGACCAGTCCGAATCCCCGTGTTCGGGGCACGATTGAGACGTTCTTGCCCCGAATCATCGCGTCGACGGTCGCTGGCGTCGAACGGTAGCCGACGCGACTGCTGGTGCTTCGATTAAGCCAGACTTTGTAGGCGCGCTCATCGCCCGCGCGCCAGCCGGTGCGCGAGACTCTGATTCGCTCGTCCCAGCCGAGACCGCCGAGTCGGACGGTCGCACAGCCGGCGAAGGTCAGCCGCGACGCCCGGACGGCGGTCGTCCAGAGATGCCGGCGCTCGCTCGTCACGATGACGCCGCTGGCGTTCACTGTCGTACTCTCGCCGAACGCCGACACGTCGACCACCGACACCTGCCGGTTGGTGACGTTCTCGGCGTATCGTACGGTGTAATCGCCTACGGTGAGGGAATCGGGCCCGTCGGGCGTTGCGTTTCCGGGCGCGGCGGCCGCCCGTGCTGTCGGGGAATCGACGGTGGTGAGGTTTACCGGGATGGCCGGTGCCGAAAGCGCCGCGAGCGCGAGCACCATCACCACGGCCGCTCCTGCCCATCGCTCGTACTCGCCGACGAACGGGACGGTGGACGAGAAGCGGCCGGGAGCGGCGACGCTCGCCACGACCAGTAGGGAGAGTCCGAAGACGAGCACTACGCCGAGCGCGCGATAGAGCACGAACCTCCCGTTGCCGCGAAACCAGTAGACCGCCCATAGCGACTGCGAGATGGTGAACAGCACCGTACCAAACCAGAGTCGGCCAGCCGACGGTCCCCGGCCACGACGGCGAACGAGCACGACCCCGACGAGCACACCGACGAGCAGGCCGATGGCGTGGGCTTGGATGGCGATGCCGGCCCACCACGGCGTTCCAAAGGACGGCTCGGCGCTGGCCTGGACGACCGGGTTTCGAACGGCGGCGTACACCTGCTGGATGGCACCACTGGCCGAGAGCGCGACCACCGTCGCCAGCGGATACTTGACGAGTGCAACCCCGGCGAAGGCGAACAGTACGCCCGAAAAGCCGATGACGGGACCGATCGAAAAGAGAGCCACGAACAGCCCCACGAGGAGGGCGGCCGCCGGTACCGCGAGCACGCGGGCGACGGGATTCGCCGCGAGCCCGGACGCATCGCGTTCACTCGGGTAGTGCCCCCATGCATACTCAGCCAGCGGCGCGAGCGCGAGCGTGCCGACGAGGTTGCCCACCAGATGCCCCGGGCCGACGTGGGCGAACGAGGAGAGCGCGATGCCGAGCGGGTAGAGATACGACCACGCACGAAAGGGCAGCGCAAGCGGGCCGTACCAGTGCCAGAACCCGCCCTGTGCGAACAGATAGACCGCGAGCACGCCGGCCACCGTGAGCAGCGTCCCCCACGGCACGCCAGCGAGGAGGCGCATCCGTAGCGCCGCCCCCCGCTCGCCCGTGTCGAGCCGCCACGCCACGAGCGCCGAGAGAACGATTGCGAGAGCGACCCCGACGCGGGCGAGCGCCGGCCACGGCGAGACCATGGTCGGTGGTGGGTGTGCGTGGATTTCACTCTGTCGCGGGCAGTCGTCAGGTTGAAGCGCGCGAGAACGAAGAGGAAACATGGACCTACGCGTCATCGAGAGCGGCGACGAGGAACTATCGATAGAGATAGCGGGCGAGGACCACACGTTCATGAACGTGCTCAAGGGCGCACTGCTCGAAACTGAGGGCGTCGCGGCGGCCACCTACGATATGAATCCCGAGCAGTCGGGCGGCCAGACCGAACCGGTGCTCACCATCCGGACCGAAGGAGCCGACCCGCTCGATGCGCTCGAAAGCGGTGCGGGGCGCGTGAGCGACATGACGGCGGCGTTTCGGACGGCGTTCGAGAGCGCTGTCTGAACAGGAGGAAAAGCGCCGGTCAGTTCGCGGGCTGTCTGAACAGG
>CAZJHA010000051.1:8520-11498 GCA_964545755.1 uncultured Halobacteriales archaeon
GCTGTCTGAACAGGAGGAAAAGCGCCGGTCAGTTCGCGGGCTGTCTGAACAGGTCAATGGCATCACGGGCGAGCACGTAGCCTGCGATGAGCAACACGCCACCCAGCACCGCCATCCAGAGACCGATCATTCCCTCGCCCGCGCCGAGCGTCTCGATACCGTTGAGTTCGACGAGCGCGCCGGCGACGGCCGCGAGTGTCGCTCCAACGGCACGCACGGCGGCCGACCCGAACTCCGTCGCCAGTTCGAAAACTGTCTCGTCCATTCGCGTTGGCTCACCTGTGGGTGGGCAAAGCGCTTGTGGTTCGACCATGAAACGCAATCTTTGAGCGAATTCGCGCGAAGCGGTGTGTATGGCCCGCTACGGCGACCTCGACTACGGCTGGCTCACCAAACACGGCTTCGGTCTCGGCGTCGCGCTGTTCGCCCTCGGCGCGCTCGGCGCGATTGCCGGTCCCGCGCTGTTCGGCCCCCTGCCCGGCTGGGGGAAAACCCTGCTCGCCGACAGCGAAATCGCCGGCATCATCATCGCCTTCCTCTCGGTCATCCTCTTCGGTATCGTCCTGCCACTCACCGAGTGAGCACCCACAATATCAGAGCCTGACTGGGATGTCCCGCTCGTCGAGGTACTCCTTGACCTCTCGAATCGAATACTCGCCGAAGTGGAAGATCGAGGCCGCGAGCGCCGCGTCCGCGCCCGCATCGGTGAACACTTCTTCCATGTCGCCGGGACCGCCACAGCCCGAGGAGGCGATGACCGGCGTCGAGACGGTCTCACAGACCGCCCGCGTCAGCGGGATATCGTAGCCCTCCTTGGTGCCATCGGCGTCGATGGAATTGACGAACAGTTCGCCCGCTCCCCGTCGTTCGGCCTCGCGCGCCCACTCGATGACGTCGATGCCCGTGCCCTCGCGTCCGCCCTTCACCGTACACTCGAACCAGCATGACTCACCGTCCGCAGTGACAAAGTGCTCGCCGGCCTCGTCGTAGCGGCGGCGTGCATCGACCGAGATGACGATACACTGGCTGCCGAAGCTCTCGGCACCCTCGGTGATGAGTGCTGGCCGACTGAGCGCGCCCGTGTTGATGGAGACCTTGTCCGCGCCCGCCCGGAGGGTCTCCTTGATGTCCTCGCGGGTGCGGATGCCGCCGCCCACGGTGAGCGGGATGAACACCTCGTCGGCCACGCGGGAGACGACGTCGAGCATCGTCTCACGGCCGTCGGCGGAGGCGGTGATGTCGAGGAAGACGAACTCGTCGGCCCCCGCCTCGTTGTACTGGCGGGCCATCTCGACGGGGTCGCCCGAATAGGTCAGGTTCTCGAAGTTCACCCCGGTGTAGACCGCCGGCTCGCCCTCGTCGTCGAGGTCGACGTCGATACAGGGGATAACGCGCTTCGTCAACGCCATTCACTGAGGGTATTACACTCCGAGCAAAAAGCGGTCCGGTCGCACCCGACAGGGAGGTTTTAGTAGTCCGCGACCGTCGCGCCGATATGAGCGATGACGCACCGACCGAGCCACGCGAGTCCGAATCCGGACAGGAGCAGGCGACCGACACCGAAGACGAGACGATGGTCGAGGGCGACCACGAGGCCCGCGAGAGCCACCCCGATGCGGCGGGCGAGGGAACGCATGGAAGCGTCGAGCCGGTTGCCACCCGCGAGACGGCCCCGATGAGCGATTTCTCGGGCCGGGAGGCCGGTATCGGTGCGGTCGTGGCGCTCGTCGGTCTCGTGGTCACGTTCGCCATCCCGCTCGCGCTCACGCTCGGCTGAATCGAATCGGGGCGATTCCAGGAATCGGCAGTATCGGCCTACTTCTGTCCCATAGCGGCCGGATTTCGTCACCGTCTTTCCCGGCGAGCGAGTACGGACAGTGATGACAGCAGACCTCTTTGCGCCGCTCGAACTGCGCGGGACCACCGTTCCGAACCGGGTGATGGTCTCGCCGATGTGTCAGTATTCCTGCGAGGACAGGGATGGACTGGCGACCGACTGGCATCTCGTCCATCTCGGCAGCCGGGCGTCCGGCGGGGCCGGCGTCGTGATGACCGAGGCGACCGCGGTCGAGGCTCGAGGCCGCATCTCGCCGGAAGATCTGGGTATCTGGAGCGACGAGCACACCGAGGCGCTCACGCCAATCGCCGAGTTCATCGCCTCGCAGGGGTCGGTGCCGGCAATCCAGCTCGCCCATGCCGGTCGAAAGGCATCGAAATCCCGTCCGTGGGAGGGCAGCGAGCCGCTTCAGCCCGACGAGGGTGGCTGGGAGACGATTGCCCCAAGCGACCAGCCGTGGCCATACGAGGACGGCGAGACGGCGACCGCGGAGATGGACCAAGACGACATCGAAGACGTCATCGACTCGTTCAGAGCGGGTGCCGAACGCGCCCGTGAGGCTGGTTTCGAGATCGCCGAGGTCCACGCGGCCCACGGCTATCTCCTCCACGAGTTCCTCTCGCCGGTGACGAACCACCGCAATGACGATTACGGCCGTGACTTCGCGGGCCGGAGCAGACTGGTTCGTGAGGTCACGAGCGCAGTCCGGGAAGTCTGGCCCGAGGGCAAACCCGTCTTCGTGCGGATTTCGGCGACCGACTGGCTCCCCGACCGCGAGTCGTGGACCGTCGAGGATTCGGTCGAACTCACGGACGCCCTCGCCGAAGCCGGGGCAGACCTCATCGACGTGAGCGCGGGCGGCAACAGTCCCGACCCACAGATACCACACACTGGTCCGGGCTATCAGGTCCCGCTCGCCGAGCGAATCACCGACGAGTGCGAGTCCGACATCGCGGTCGGCGCGGTCGGCGGCATCTCCTCGCCCGTGCAGGCCGACGAACTCATCCGCAACGGTCGGGCCGACATGGCGATTCTCGCACGCGAGCATCTCCGTGACCCGTACTTCTCGCTGCACGCCGCCCGCGACCTCGACCGGTCCGAGGCAGTCGAACCACCCACTCAGTACCAGCGCGGGTTCTGA
>CAZJHA010000052.1:0-11442 GCA_964545755.1 uncultured Halobacteriales archaeon
CGCCACATCGTGCCGAGAACCGGCATATTTTTCAAGAACGATTAACACTCTGCAATATGGCACCGCATAGCCGTTGGGACCGTCTCCGGGACCCCGAACGAGGGATGGTTCCATGAGCGAGACGGAACGACGTTCGATTGGCGACCGCATCCGATCCGATTTCACCACCGAGGCATGGGTGCTGATACCCATCGGAGTCGGCATCAACATCGTCGTCGGCTCTATCGTCCAGACGCTCCGCCTGCCACTGTTTCTGGACACCATCGGGACGATGCTCGTGGCGCTCCTTGCCGGGCCGTGGGTGGCCGCCATCGCCGGGGTCCTGACGAACGTGGTGCTCGGGTTCACGGTCGGCCCCCAGCTCATCCCGTTTGCCCTCGTGAACGTCGCCATCGCGCTCGTCATCGGCTATCTGGCCCAGCGCGGCTGGTTCCGCATCAAGAGCGCTACCGGCTACTGGCGGCTGGTCGCCGCCGGGGTCGTCCTCGGCGTGGTCAACACGCTCGTTTCGACACCCATCGCCGTGCTCCTGTTCGGCGGGCTGACGGGCAGCGGACAGGACATCATCACGACGGTGTTCCTCGCCGCGGGGCTGCCGATCTGGTCTGCGGTGTTCGTCTCCTCGCTGCTCGTCGGTGGCGTCGTCGACAAGACCGCGAGCATCGTCATCGCCTATTTCGTCGCCAAATCGGTACCGAGTCGGTATCTCCCGACACGAGGCCAGGAAACGCTCGACACATGACGCGGCGTGGTAGCCGCGCCATCGGTTCGCCGTTTTCGACGGACCGGCTTTCCCCCGTTCGATGCCCGCCATGAGCGGTCACGACATCGACCCCGATTCCCTCCTGGAGAACACGCAGAGTGCATCGAACAGCGTCATCGGCTATCAGTCCGGGGATTCGTTTCTCCACCGACTGAACCCGGTCACCAAGCTCGTCCTCACGGTCGGCATCACCGCAATTGCGTTCGTGCTGCCCGGCTTCCGTGGACCACTGGTGCTGCTGGCGGCCGTGGTAGTGGTCGCGGTCGCGGCGGGCGTGGGACCGAGCGTGCTCCGGGTCGGGGTGGTGATCGGCACGCCGCTGGCGGTGATTCTGCTGGTCGTCCAGGGCTTTTTCTATCCCGGCAACGAGACTCCGCTGGTCGCCGTCGACGGTCTCCCCGTTGTCGGTACCGTGACGCTCTGGCTGGAGGGCGTGCGGTTCGCGCTGGGCATCCTCTTTCAGTTGCTCGTGGCGATCATCGCGATGTTGGCGACCATCGCCACCTCCCATCCCCGAAAGCTCACGGTGGCGTTGATAGAAAAAGGCATGCCGCGGAAGCTGGCATACGTGTTCATGGCCGCACTCCAGTTCGTGCCCCGCATCCGGGGGCGTTCGCAGGGCATCATCGACGCCCAGCAGGCTCGCGGTCTCGACACGCGCGGCAGCGTCCGGCGGCGCGTGCGCGCGCTCGTCGACCTCCTCTCGCCGCTTTTGATCAGCGAACTCATCGCCGCCCAGACGCGCGGGCTCGCGCTCGAAGCGCGTGGCTTCGGCCGGTCGGACCCGCAGACGGCCCTCTATACCATTCCGGATGGGACCATCGACCGGGTCCTGCGGTGGGGGACGCTCCTGGCAGTTGTCGTCGTCATCGCCGGGGTGGTCCTCGGATGGGGATGATCGAGTTCGAGGACGTCTCCTTCAGCTACCAGACCCAGCCCGACGACGAGTTCGCGCTCGATGGAGTCAGTTTCGAGGTCGAGCGCGGGAGCTTCGTCGGCATCACCGGGCCGACCGACGCCGGGAAATCGACGACGAGCCGCGCGATGGCGGGCTACATCCCCCACTTCTTCGATGGCGAGTTCTCCGGGCGGGTCACCGTCGACGGGCAGGAGACGACCGACACCACGGTCGGCGAGCTCTCGGACACGGTGGGGATGCTCTTCGAGGACCCCTTCGACCAGCTCACGGGTGCCGCGACGACCGTCTTCGAGGAGGTCGCCTTCGGACTGGTGAACCGAGGGCTGTCCAAACAGGACGTCCTGGACCGGGTCGCCGACAGCCTCGAAACGGTCGGTCTCGCCGACCAACTCGCGCGAAACCCCCAGCAGCTCTCGGGCGGGCAGACCCAACGGCTAGCGCTCGCGTCGATCCTCGCGCTCGACCCCGAGCTGCTCGTCCTCGACGAACCAACGTCCCAGCTCGACCCACAGGGCACCGCGGAGATATTCGACATCATCGCCGGCATGGAGGGGACCGACTACACGGTCGTGGTCGTGAGTCAGGACCTCCAGCGACTGGGCTCGTCGCTCGACCGGCTGCTCGTCCTCGACGAGGGCGAGAAACGCTACGACGACGACCCCGAAGACGTCCTCGCATGGGAGGGGATTTCCGAGCTGGTTCACGTTCCGACCACCGTTCGCATCGGTCGGCGACTACGGGAGAAGGGATTGGTCAGGGAATCGAAGCCCCTGCCGCTGGATTTCGAAAGCGCTGTCGCGGAACTCGAAGACCACGTCCGAACGGACCACGAGCAAGCCGAACCCCGGGCGGGCGACGGCGGGGGCGAACCCCCGACGACCGCCGGGGACGGGGAACCGCTCGTCGAACTCGATGACGTCCACTACCGCTACTCGGCGTCGATCCACGCCCTCCGGGGGATTTCGGCGACGCTCGACGGTGGCTGTATCTGTTTGGTTGGACAGAACGGGGCGGGGAAATCGACCCTCGCCAAACAGCTGAACGGGCTGCTCACGCCGACCGATGGTCGCGTGCTCGTTCGCGGCACGGACACCCGCGAGTCGCGGACCGCCCGACTCGCCCGCGACATCGGCTTGAGCTTCCAGAATCCCGACGACCAGCTCTTTCACGATACGGTGGAGGCGGAGCTGCGATACGGACCCCGAAACTTGGGATTTTCCGAGGAGGCGACCGACGAGGCGGTCGAATCCGCTCTCGAACGGATGGGTTTGGAGGACGTGCGCTCGAAGAACCCCTACGACATGGGAATCGCGCGTCGCAAACAGGTCGCCGTGGCGTCGGTGCTCGCGATGGACACGCCCGGCGTGGTGCTCGACGAGCCGACGGGCGGACAGGACGCTCCCGGTACCGAACTGCTGGCGCGGGTGGTGCGTGAACTCGTCGACGAGGGCAAAGTCGTGATACTCATCACCCACGACATCGAGTTCGTCCGCGACACCGCCGACCGGGTGATCGCCCTCGGCGAAGGTGAGATCCTGCTCGACGACGACCCGGCGTCTGTGTTCGCCGACCCGGAGACGCTTGACCGGACGGACGTCACGCCGCCGAGTGCCGCCCGGGTCGCCGCCCGACTCGGCCTTCCCTCGACCGTACTCACGATCGACGACCTCTTCGAGTTCGTGACGTAGACGCCCCGTTCGCTCGGAGCGACAGCCGGTCTTCTGGGGGCCAAACACTTAACCTGCGAAATCTCCGTAGCATGGAGAATGACCCAGCAGGTACTCTTCGATACCGACCCCGGCTGTGACGACGCCGTCATGCTCGCGATGGCGCTCGGCCATCCCGCCATCGAGGTCGTCGGGCTGACGACCGTCTGTGGCAATACGGTGGTCGAGAACACGACGCGGAACGCGCTTTCCATCCTTGAACTCGGAGACGCCACGGACGTGCCGGTCGCACGCGGCTGTGGTCGACCCCTCGTCGGGTCGCTCTCGACCGCCGAGGAAATCCACGGCGAGGGCGGTATTCGCGGGGACCTCCCGACACCGACGACCGGGCCGGTCGATGCCCACGCGGTCGAGTTCATGATCGACTGCGCCCACCAGTATGGCGAAGACCTCGCTATCGCTGCCGTCGGTCCGCTCACGAACCTCGCGCTCGCGCTCGCACAGGAACCGCGCCTCCCGGAGTTGGTCGGTGACATCTACGTCATGGGCGGAAACCCGTTGTCGCCGGGCAACAAGACGCCGGCGGCCGAGGCGAACTTCCACAACGACCCCGAGGCCGCCGCACGCGTCCTTCAGGACGGGCGGGTGACGCTCGTCGGACTGAACGTGACGAACGATGCGACGGTCCTGCCCGAGCGGGTCGAACGCTACCGCGCTTCGAACGGGGTGTTGGAAACGGTCGGCGACTGGCTCGCCTATCCCGACGCCGCTCCGGGGATCTACGACCGAATCGGGTACGCGATGCACGACGCCGCCGTCGCCGCGGACCTCCTCGATTCGAGCGTTCTCACCGCCGAGACCAACTACTGTGAGGTCGATACGTCGAACGGTCCCTCCCGCGGCAACGTCGTCTGTGACGTTTACGGCGTCACCGGCGAGGCCGCAACCACCGACGTGGCGGTCGATATCGATGTCGAGCGCTATCGTGCGCTCCTCGGGGAAGGCGTCGAACAGTTCGCGAAAGGGTGACACGTCGGCAACGCTCGCCGTTCACCTCATCGGCAGAGACCGTCTCTTGCTCGATGGCCCGTGACATCCGGACCACGGGATGTGCCTTCGATATATCGCAGATGAGCATCAACTGGCCGAATGATGTCGGATTCGCGACGTCGGTTGGTGTCGTCGCTGCCGGATTGGTCTCGTTCGGTTGGTTCTCGTGGGTTACTGAAATCTCACATTCGACCCTCCACGTTCAAAATCAGCGGTGTTGGTACTTGCTCGTCCGGAGTGCCGTAGCAGCCGGACGGGGAAATTCGTCCCGCTCGGTCGGTGTACTACCTCCGAATGGGGGCAGTCGTTCCGTCGCCAGATATCGCGCTTGCATGGTAGTCGTCTGATGGTTCCGTCGAGACCGCCTCGCGACTTCTCCGGAACTCGGCTTCAGCCTTCCCGACCGACCGGGCGAGCTGTGGGAGTTTGCTCGGGCCGAACAGCATGACGATGACCAGCAGGATGACGACCAGTTCGAGTCCACCGGGCATCCCGACGAACAGCGGGACGACCGGCTCGAACAGCCCTGCTCCGCTCATGCCGCCGCACCGTCCGTAGCGGGCTGGGCGAGCGCGACGAACACTGCACCCTTCATGCCCATCGCCTCGTGAGGCTCACAGACGTACTTGTAGACGCCCGGCCTGTCGAAGGTCGTACCGGCGTCGGCGACGGGCGGGCCACTGTTGAACGTACCTTGGTCGGCGACGACGTTGTGGTCGCCACCGCCACCGGTCCACTCCCACGTCACCGTGGTGTGGGGTGAGACCGCCACGGCCGCCGGTTCGAAGCCGTACTCGCCCATGTTGCCCTCGGCACCCACCTGAACGGTGACCGACTCCTTTTCGCGCATGTCGCGAGTGTAGTCGTAGTTGCTCGTATCGTCGAGCCAACCCTTGTAGTTGGGTTCGTTCGGCAGCTGTGAACCACTGGGTTGGCGCTGGGTGGCCCTGCCGGTACAGCTGGCGAGACCGGCTGAACCCAGCACCGCCATAGCGCCGGCGGCTTTCAGGAAGTCCCGACGACTCGTGGTCATTTACCTCACGGCTCCTTTGGTCTCAGTGAGTTCGCTGGTTTCGGTCCGGGTGCGCTCGGTAGCCTTGCTGCGCCGTTCGCTCAGGTAGAGGGAGGCGAGCAGGGCGATCAACGCGACTTGGACGGTTTTGTCGGCCACGCCGATGGCGAAGTCGGGCATTCCCATCTGGACCCACGCGGCGATCTGGGCGAGGGTGAAGGGGATGCCACCGAGGTAGAGCAGACGGTGGTCGAACGTCGTACCCAGCAGCCCTGCGAGGGTGAGGAATCCCAGTCCTGCGAGCAGGAAGGGAAGGAAGCTCTGTGTCCAGTAGAGGTACAGATGCACGCCACCCGTGATGGCCGCGAGGGCGACGGCTCCCCAGTGTTTGGTGCCAATCGAACCGAGGGCTGGTCGGATGCCAATCGTGTTGTTCTTGATGTATCTCATAGTGCTCATTGGAGTCACCAACTCCCCATAGGTATCGAAAGAATATAAAGTATTCACAGATGGTACTACCACAAACTTGTCTTTCGATAGGTATTTTACGAACGAACGGCGCGCTGTGGGTCCAACGAAGCCGTTCGGTACTATCGAGACGGGGACAGAAGGAAGAGTTAAGCTCTCGGGATGCCTACTGATACGTACCGGGCACAGCCAAGCGAGTTTCTGCTCAGTAGAGTCACCACTGTGCCCGGAGACCTTTCGTCCCGTCGTCGCTCATCAATAGCTCAGTATCCGACGGTTCGCACAGCACCGCCCAGCCGCGGGCACACGTGACCGTGGGCAAGGCCGATGGTCACCTCGCTCCAGTATTTATATCCACGGCCACCGTAGCGTCAGTCGAATGGACAGGAACGGATTCGTGAAACTCTCGCTGCTCGCGTTCGGACTGGTGCTGCTGAGTTTCCTGATTCTCGGCTTCTCGCGGCTCGTCTTGCCCTATCGGACCGCGCGCGTCCTCGCCGCACCGACGACGCTGCTCGCGTTCGCGCTGGTCTGCTATCTCCTCGCTCGGGCAACCCTCTCGAAACTCCACCTCGTCGAAATCGAGGAGTGATTGGGAGTATCGTCGGTCTTCAGTGATCTTCGATGGGTCGTGTGACGCGTTCGAATCAGAGAGTATCGAACGGCCGAATGGAGACGATACTCCCTCCGAGAGACCACAAACCGTTTTCACGCCGGCTCCAAACTGTTCGTATGGACGAAAACACCGTGGGGGACCTCCCGCCCGACAGACGGCGCGCACTCTTCGAGCGCGACGCGGGCATCGACGCCATCGCCGGCGACGTCGGCGACATCATCGAGCGTGTGTGCGAGGAGGGCGACGTCGCGCTGCGGGAGTACGCAGAGGAGTTCGACGACACCACCGTCGGTACCATCGACGTGACCGACGCCGCCGAGCGCGCCCACGACGACATCGATGACGACCTCAGCGGGGCCATCGAGAGCGCCACCGAAACCATCCGTGAGTTCCACGAGCGCCAACTGCCCGACGACTGGCGGGCGGACTTCGACGGCCGTGAACTCGGGCGGCGCTACCGGCCCATCGAGCGCGTCGGCGCGTACGTGCCCGGCGGGGGCGCGGCCTACCCCTCCAGCGCGCTGATGACCGTCGTCCCCGCCAAGGTCGCCGGCGTCGAGCAGGTCGCCGTGGCCACGCCGCCTGCCGACGAACTCAATCCCGCGACGCTCGCGGCGCTGCACGTCGCCGGCGCGGACGAGATACATCAGGTCGGGGGTGCCCAGGCCATCGCTGCGCTCGCCTACGGCACTGAAACGGTCTCCAGAGTGCACAAAATCGTCGGTCCGGGTAACCGATGGGTGACCGCGGCCAAAGCCGCCGTCAGAAACGACTGCGCCATCGACTTCCTCGCCGGGCCGAGCGAACTCTGTGTGCTCGCCGACGAGACCGCAAATCCGGCGTTCGTCGCGGCGGACCTGCTCGCACAGGCCGAACACGACACCGAGGCCTCGGTCGTCGCCGTCACCGACGACGAGGGTCTCGCCGAGGACATCGTCGCGGCCATCGACCGGCAGATCGAGGGCCGCGAGCGCGAGGCCATCATCCGCGAAGCGCTCGACAGCGACGCCAGTGGCGTGTTCGTGGCGCGCTCGATGCCCGAAGCGGTCCTCTTCTGCGAAGAGTATGCCGCCGAGCACCTCTCGATTCAGGCCGCAGCGGACGAGGCGTTACTCGACCGTATCAGTAGTGCAGGAAGCGTCTTCCTCGGTCCCTACAGTCCCGTCGCGGCAGGTGATTACGCCGCCGGGCCGAACCACGTGCTGCCGACCGGCGGCGAAGCGCGCGTCACGGGCGGGCTGTCCGTCGAGACGTTCCTGCGCTCGACGACGGTCCAACGCCTCTCATCGGACGCGCTCGACGCACTCGGCGACACGGTGCGGACGCTCGCAGAAGCCGAGGGACTGGAGGCCCACGCCGAGAGTATTCGGGTTCGCGAGCAGGCCAGTCGGGACTGAGCAACCGGCACGCGAGAGGGACACGATTTCGTCCGGCAGGTGAATGTGGGTGACATTCCGGCATGGGTTTTTACAGTTAGTGGACGAGGCGTCGATATGGACGAACCAGCCACCGAACGGGACGGCGAGGCAGGCGGGCATTCGCGACGAGCGTTCATGAGTGAGGCGACGCTCGTCGGCGCTGGCGCGGCCGCATTCGGCGTGGTCGGCAGCGGCGTCGCGGCCGCCACCGACGGCAACAACGGCAACGGCAGCAGCAGTGACGACGTGAGCGACGTGGACGTTTTGAACTACGCGCTCACGTTGGAGCACCTCGAAGCGGCGTACTACAACGACTTCCTCGACAGCTACTCCGAGGGGGAAGTCGAAGGGTCGGCGGTGGCCAACTACTTCGCGCGGCCAACCCTCCAGTACTCGACCTACCAACAGATCGAAGGCGTCCGCGACCACGAGGAGGCCCACGTCGACGCGCTCACGAAGACGATCACCGACCTCGGCGGGACGCCGGTCGATCCCGCCGAATACGAGTTTCCCTATTCGTCCGTCGAGGAGTTCGTCACGGTCGCCGACCGCCTCGAAGCCGTCGGCATCTCCGCCTATGCCGGCGTCGCGCCGATGATCGACAGCGACGCCGTGCTCGAGGCCGCACTCTCGATTCATAACGTCGAGGCGAACCACCGGACGTACTTCCAGTTACTGAACCTCCAGCGCCCAGCGCCGAACGCGTTCAACCCCGCCCGCTCGATGGACGAAGTGCTCGGTATCGCCAACCAGTTCATCGTGAGCGAGGACGGCGGCGGGAACGCCGATGGCGAGGGCGAACTCTCGGGCGCCGTCCTGAGCGCCGACGCCGACGGCATCGATGCCAACAACCTGAACGACGAGTACATCACCTACGAGAACACCGGCGACGGTCCCCTCGACCTTGCGGGCTGGACGGTCACGGACGAGTCGGCCACGACCTATCGGTTCCCGGATGGGTTCACGCTCGAACCGGGCGCGCAGGTCACGCTCTATACCGGTGGCGGCACGAACACCGACACGGAGTTGTACTGGGGACAAGCGAACGAGGTCTGGAACAACGGGGCCGACACGATGACCGTCGCAAACGCCGACGGGAAGACCGTCCTCCAGCGCTCGTATCCCTGAGTACGGTCGTGAGGAATCGCTGTCCGAACGGAACGAGCGGCCGTCCCGAATCCGCCGTAAGCGACGCGTCGATGGGTGAGCGCTGAATGTCCGACGGCGATGGTGACGACCACAGTGAATTCGTCTTCGGCGAGGAGCGTTCGGTCGACACCGACGCAGCCCCCGGCCGCGCTTCGAGGCGAACCATCGCTGCTGCGGTGCTTTTCGTCGTTATCATCGCACTCGTCGCCATCTATCCGTTCGCATCGAGCGCCGTGACCGGATTGTTCGCGAGCAGTGCCGACGGCGCAGGGGGAACGAACGCAACGGCTGGCCCGACCAATGCAGCCGGCGAGACGGTGGGGATCGAACCCGCCGGCGAACCGGCCGAGACGAACGCCACGACGGGAACGCGGGCGGGCACGATGACCACGACCGCGACACGAACGCCGATTGCCACGCCGACCACGATGCGGACGCCCGATACGCCGACGGCGACGGCTACCCCGACCGCGACCGATACACCCACGCCGACGCCACCATCGACGGCGACACCGACCGCGACCGAAACGCCCACATCGGCTGCCCCGACAATCGAGTCGTTCACCGTCACCGACCGGTCGGCCGACGGGGCGGCGCGCTTCGACGTCGGCTGGAACGTCACCGATGCCGATGGCGACCTCGTCGCCGTCCGGACAACGGTCGTCGCCGACCCCGACGGCGAGGCGCGGACCGTTGCACAGCGGCGCTTCGACGCCGGCGGAGCACAGTCGGCCGGCGACACGACCTTCGAAGTTCCCGAGGGGAGCGGTGCGGTCTACGAACTCTCCATCGAGGTCGTGGACACGAGCGGCAACACCGCCTTCGAACTCACGCGTGAGGTCGCCGACGGCAGTCCCGACGGATGACCGGTCGTCGATACGCGCTCGCGCGGGTCTCGAAACCTTCAAACGCCATCCCATACGACGTGGCACAATGGCAGCCTTACCGTACGAGACGGCCGCGTTTGCGCTGTTCGCGCTCGTCACCATCGCGGGTGCGCTCGGCGTCGTCCTGATGGAGGACGTCTGGCACTCGGCGCTCCTGCTCGGGGTGACGCTGCTGAGCGTCGCCATCCACTACGTGATGATGAGTGCGGAGTTCCTCGCCGCGATGCAGATACTCGTCTACGTCGGCGGCGTGCTCATCCTCATCACCTTCGCCGTCATGCTAACTCGGGTTGACGACCCGACGGAGGCGGTCTCGTGACCTCCCGCCCACGCCTGCAACTGGGCAGTCACCTCCTGCCCGGTCTCGTCGCGGTCGCGTTGTTCGTCGTCCTCGTCGCCGTCTTCCTGACGAGTTCGTTCGACGCGCCGGTGGGCTTTCCCGGCGGCGGCTCGGTGACCGCAGCCATCGGCTACGCTCTGTTCAACCTCGATGGTGGGGCCTATCCGAGCGAGGGCTTTCTGGTCGCCTTCGAAATCATCGACCTCGCGCTCGTGGCGGCGCTTGCGGCCGCGGTGATGCTCGCAAAGACCGAGGAGAACGGTCGCATCGCGGGTGCGCTGCGGTTCATCTCGCCCGACCGCGACGCCGACGACGAGGCCGAAACTGCCCGCGCCGACGGTGGCCGTGAGGTGGCGACCGGGGAGGAGGGCCACTGATGGTTCCCGTCCAGTACTACCTCGTCCTGTCGGCGGCGATGTTCTGCATCGGACTGTTCGGGATACTCACCCGCCGGAACGCGCTCGTCTTCCTCATGAGCGTCGAGATCATGCTCACCGCCGCCAACATCAACTTCGTTGCCTTTTCGTTCCAGCACGGCAACCTCACCGGACAGGTGTTTAGCTTGTTCACGATTGCACTCGCCGCGGCGGAGGTCGCGGTCGGCATCGGCATCATCCTCGTCCTCTACCGCAACTTCCGCGGCGTGGACGTAACGCAAGCGGCGACCATGAGGTGGTAACGATGGCGGCATTCGACTACGCGCCGGCGATAGCGCTTCTCCCCTTTGCCTCGTTCGTTATCGCGCTGTTCGCCGGACGATTCATGCCCAAACGCGGCGCGCTCGCGGGCATCCTCGCCACCGGTGGCTCGCTCGTGCTCTCGATCTGGATGGCCGTCTCGGTGGCGGCCGGTAACACCTCCAATCAGGTGCTCTATACGTTCGTCTCGCCCGGAGCCTTCGACCTCCATCTCGGAATCCTCATCGACCCGCTCGCGGCGCTCATGCTCGTCATCGTCTCGCTCGTGGCCTTTCTCGTCCACGTCTTCAGCCTCGGCTACATGAACGACGAGGGCGAGATCGGCCTGCCCCGCTACTACGCCGGTCTCGGCCTCTTCACGGCGAGTATGCTCGGGTTCGTCATGGCAGACAACCTCTTCATGGCGTTCATGTTCTTCGAGATGGTCGGGCTGTGCTCGTGGCTGCTCATCGGCT